>OMQE01000161.1 GCA_900313155.1 uncultured Rhodospirillaceae bacterium
ATTACCAAATAAATTTAATAATTTGTTGATAGCTGTGCTGAAAATACCGGAACCACCACTCCAATTCAAGCTAGGCATTGTAAAACCGCCACCTACACCGCCACCAACAACACTGCCAACATTAGCCGCACCACCGTTTGAATTGGTAATTAAAGTTCCAGCATTGGCATTTGAGCCTCTAGCTCCAATACCAACTTGAGTTGAACTACCATAATTTCCACCTATTCCTGAGCCGGATAATAGTTTTTCAACAAATGTTTTGCCTCCATTTGGGTCATAACCCAAATGCCAACTATTATTATGCCCTCCTCCGGTATTTACATTAACACCTGCACTAGAACTGTTGGCGTTACTATTGATGCTAGTCTGCGGATCGGTTGTCCCTGTTGTGCCTCCATATTTTTTTGAAGGGTCTTGCACTGTCGGAGCCGATAAAGTTGCACCGAACTGTGCCCATGCTTTGCCTGCAACGGTAAAACTCATTGCGCAAAACATCAGGGCAGCGAGCATTATTGTTAAATATTTTTTCATCATACGTTCTCCTTTTATTACAATTTCCTTGGTCAATTGTCTTATTCTGCCCATTGTGAATATGTTTTGATGAATGGCATAAAAAACTCGAGTCATTTTCGGGCTCAGCTCTGCTGAGAACCGGAAATCTCTATCGTGATACGGGCAGTAGAAGTTCACATACTGATACCCCCGTTTGCATTAGAGTTTCTCGGTTCGCCAAAGGCGCCCGAGAATGACGTGAGAAACAAACCCTAAAACAACAAAGTCATCTGATATCCTCGTACAAATCTCTCCATGTCGGATTGTATTTACTAATCAATTCTATCTTCCACTCCGGTCTATAATGTTTTAATTTGTCCTCTCGTCCAAATGCACTGGTTGTATCTGAAAACGTTTCATAATAAACCAAAATATCGGTATTATATCTTTCACTAAAACTACCCTTAAAATATTTATGTTTATGCTGCCAGATACGTTTTGCTAAATTACTTGTAACACCAATATAAAATGATGTTTTAGCCCTATTTGTTGCAATGTAAACATACATTACCTTATCTTTTGTGTTCATATACAGCATCTGCCACCAATTTCATCAAAGCATATTCACAATGGTATATAGCCGTTCCGACAGGATTGGAGGGAGGATTAACCCCACACCTCCAACCCCGGAGGAACTGAAAAGTTTATTAGTTAGCTAGGCCGTTATCAGTACCACCGAGCAAGCTATCGCTATAATCTGCCGAAGCACTGACTTTGCTATCATCCGTAGCATAGTTCACAATGGAACCCGCAGCGGCAACAACAGCCAAACCAAATGCCAAAGCTGCAAACCACGGCCATTTTACTTTACCGAAAATAGCTTGGAATGCCAAAGCAATCAAACCGAAACCGCCGATAACGAACAAAACGGTTTTAGCGTTTTTGAACAAATCAGACAATTTCTTTTTCGCAGTTGTAAATACGGCAGCCTCAGCCGATGCCGGATCTACGGCAACCACGCAGAACAAAAACAGCAGGGCTGTCAATGTCCAAATATTATTCTTCAAAAATCTCATTTCAGTTCTCCTCAAAAGTTAATTTTCTTTCTACACTTTTATCATAGCGCAATTTTTGTAAAAAAACCAGTATTTTCAAATTAATGCAACTATCTGATTTTGCAAAATAAATTGCCTTGTAACAAAAATTTCACAATTCTAAAAGCACTTTTACGGAAAAAATTGTAGCAACAAAAGGTAAAGAAAAGGTTATATTGTTTGATACTAAAAAAACACACCGATTGAGGCGTGCTTGAGATATTAAGAAAATAATTTTGTAATTCTTGCCTGTTTTATTTATTACTGTCATTCTTGCCCGCAAGGGCGAGAATCCCCGAACGCAGTTTGGCTCATTACCGCACTAAAGTGCGGAAATCCTCGGCTCCATTTCATTCCGCCAAGGATGACAGCAGAATCACTTACATGTATCTTCATATAAATCTATCCATGTCGGATTAAATTTAGTGATTAAATCTATTTTCTTTTGCCTTCTGAACAATTTTAATTGTTTTTCGCGCATAATTGCTGCTTCAGGATTTTCGTAAGTTTCATAATACACCAATCGATTTACATGGTATTTACTCGTATAACTACCATCGTAAAATTCTGTCTTATGTTTCCACACTCTTTGCACCAAATTACTAGTAACTCCGACGTATAAAGAACTTTTAGAAGCATTTGTCAGAATGTAGACATGCATAACCATAATATTAATCTCCCTGTCAGCTTAATGAGTTTATTATAATTCTTCCGTGTCATCTTGAGGGGTTGAGCTTTAGCGAAGGCCCCGTCAAGATCTGTAATACAAGAACATAGTTTGTTCTCTTCGACATCAGATCCTGACGCCCGCAAGGGGCTCAGGATGACAGGGAAAATACAAGGGGATCAGGGTGACAGATAAATTTCTATTTATGCGATTCAATCCACGAAATGATGGAAGACTCTGTATTCAGACCGACTTTCATATCAACCTGTTTGCCGTCTTTGAACAAAAACATAGTCGGAATACTGCGAATACCAAACTGGCTGGCAACCTGCGGCGAATCATCAACATTCATTTTATAAACGGTAACATCGCTCAGTTGGCTGTCAACCGATTCCAAAATCGGACCTAGTTGACGGCACGGGCCACACCATTCTGCCCAAAAATCGACCAATACAAGACCTTTGGAATTTAATACATTTTCAGAAAACTGGCTGTCTGTTAAAGGCTGTGTCATATCTTTCTCCTTAAATAAGTTGGTTTTTATTGTATGCATTTATATATGTTCGCTTTTTGCAATATTAAAGGTTTTATGCAAAAACTCAACAATTTTTTATTGTTTTCAAGCCCTTTATACCACACGCATCAGCCGTGGCACATTGGTCCATAAAATATACGCCTCAACCGGTAAATTCGGATATATGCGATGCACCAATTCGGCATAAGATTCCAGTTGCGTAACATAGGCTTTAGGTGTTGTTTCCAAGCTTGGTGCCGCCGGACGATTTGTCTTAAAATCAACAATCATCACCTTGTGTGGCAAAACCACAAGTTTATCAAGCTGCGCCGAGATAATTTTTTCGCCCACAACACCCATAATCGGAACTTCTGAACGCGCATAAGGACCAAAAATTTCAAAATATTCCGGTAAGTTCAATAGTTTTGTAACTTCATGAACAATTTGTAAATGCTGGTCTTCTGTCATATCTGGTGCATGATGGCGTAAAAATTCCAACGCCACAACCTCTTTTTCCCCCGTTGTTTGCGGTAAAAATTGCAACAATTTATGGATAATGGTGCCGCGTCGATAATAATTGCCCGTATCGGCAAGCGGAGAGGCTGAATCCAGCTCATCCTCGTCCACCGGTTTCGACGGTGTATATGGCTTGGCAAGAGCGGAAACTTCTGCCACCGGCTCGTTCATCCAACTTTCGATGCTTTGGCGTTCCAAAACAATTCCCTCTGGTTGTTTTTGCTTTTTGGCCACAAATGCCGGCGTTTGGTATTCCCAAAGTTCTTGTGGTGAAGGCGTATGACCATTCTCATCCGGCAAATGCGCCTGACACATATTATACCACGAATTTTGTGGCACATTGGTCCCGTTGCCGCTCTGAAAACCGCAAACATAAAGCCGATCTTCGGCACGAGTTAGGGCCACATAAAGCAAACGTTTGCTTTCTTCCAAAGCTTTTTGTTTTTGTGCATCTAAAACACGCTCGCAATTATCTTCATAATCATTGGCGTTCAATGGATAATAAGCAGTATCTTTATCCAATAAAAGCCCCTGACCCCGTGTCAAATTTTTAACGAATCCGGCATCGGCCAAAAAAACGATAGGTGCTTGCAAACCTTTGGAGTGGTGCACAGTCATTAAACGCACCGCATCAACATCTGCTCGGTCAACTTCGCGTTTAATTTCAATATCGGTTTCTTCCATTCGGTTAATAAAACCTTGTAATGTTGGTATGTTTTCTTTTTCATACGACAAAGTCAAACTCATAAATTCGTCAATGGCATCTTCCACTTCCATGCCCATGCGTTGTGTCATTAAATAACGGCCGTTCAAAACAGTCAGCACTTCGTTATACAGCTCAAACGGGCGTACAAAATCTACTTTTTGCAGCAATTTTTGTAAAAATGCACAGGCATTCTGATATTTTTTGTTTTCGCTCTGTTTTTGCAATAATTTTATCCATAACGAAGTTGCACCGCGATTGTAGCAAAGCGGGGTTAGCTCATCGTCAGTCAGTCCGCAAAACGGCGATTTAAGCACCTCAGCCAAAGACAAATCATCATCAGGCAAAAGCAAAAATTTGCCTAATGAAAGTAAATCTTGCACCGCAATTTCTTTGCTTAAAATCAATTTATCGGCACCGGTTACCGGAATACCTTTGCTTTTGCAGGCGCGTATGAACTCGGTAACAATACTGCTCCGACGCTGAACCAAAACCATAAAGTCGCTGTAATGCAAAGGTTGGGAGCCATTTTGACTTTCTGTGATCAGGCGAGCAATTTCTGCCACAATTTTTTCAGCCATTTGCTTTTTAAGGGATGAAACACCCTGCGGTTGCAACAAAGGCAATTCACCGTTTTTAGATGTTTTAGCTTCTTGAGGTTTGAACATAAACGGCCAAATTTGCACGTTTCCAAATTCCCCCGCTCGATAGGCAACATGTTCCACATTTTCACCGCTACCGATAACACCGTTTGCCATTTCCGGTGAACTGAATATGCGATTGACCACATCTAAAACCGCCGGTGCCGAACGGAAGGAAACCGCTAAATCAACTTTCTGAAAACGATTTTCATTGCTTTGTGTTGTTTGAGCCATGGCGTCATAGCGATCTGGGTCTGCCCCCTGAAAACTGAAGATGGATTGTTTCCGGTCACCCACGGCAAAAACCGTTGCATTTTCCTTCAGCCCCTCGCCCGACCAAAATTCGGCACACAACGCTTGCACAATATCCCATTGAACCGGTGAAGTATCTTGCGCTTCGTCTATCAAAATATGGTCAATACCGCCGTCCAACTTAAACAAAACCCAATCTGCCATTGATGAATTTTGCAACAAGCGACGTGTGACCAAAATTAAGTCCGTATAGTCCATTTTGCCGGTACGGTATTTATAGTCCTCGTAGCGGTTAATAAACTCACCGGCCACAATCAAAACATTAACGGTAGATTCATATAAATTTTGGCGCAGAATTTGTTTTTTGCATGTCGCTACACGCAAAACCTCGGATTCTAGCCACTTATCAAAATCCGGACAAGCACGGCGCAATTTAGTCCCCGCAATATTTTTTGCGCTGAAAATTTTGCAATAGTCATTAAAATCGGCAACTAAAAACCCATGTTGCAACATTTTTTCCAATGCCGCCGAATTATCCGTATCACATTGGGTTTGACCGCTTTTCCATAGTGGCAAATATTGCTTAATTCGATCAATGTCGGTATCTGCCACAAATTTTTGCATCAGCTTTTCAACAGAATCCTGAGGTTTGATACCAAGGCGATGTTGCAAGATTTCGGCCAAATTTTCCGTATTTGCACAACGATTCAGTAAATCGGCAATTTCAGTGCGTTTTTCGGTGATAGATTTCATTACTTGCGGAAAACTCTTTTCATCAAGGCGCGTGTTTAAATATTGCAAGGCAAGGCTGAGCGGTGTATCCGGCTCTAATTCCGCCTCACGTTGCATTTTGTTTTGCAAAGAGTGCAGTATCTCATCGCTTTCGCGGTCTTCCATTATATCAAAATACGGCAAAATATCGGCTTCCAACGGAAAACGTTTTAAAACTTCTTGGCAAAAACTGTGAATGGTTTGGATTTTGATGCCACCAGGTGTGTCTAAAAGCTGTGCGAATCGCGTACGGGCAATTTGTTTGGTTGCTTCCATATTGCGCTTATCAGCAACTTCTTCACCCAATAAATCTGTTAAACTTTTCTCAAGCTTGGCATCAGATATGACCGACCATTCACTCAAACGTTCAAAAATACGAGTTTTCATTTCTGCCGCCGCCGCTTTGGTATAGGTCAAGCAAAGAATTTTTCCGGCATCTATTTTTTTGAGCAACATCCGCAACACTCTGTCTGACAACACACGGGTTTTACCGGTACCGGCTGATGCACTCACCCAAACCGAATGAGCAGGATTGGCGGCCTGGTGCTGTTGAACAATGGCTTTTTGCAAGCGTTCATAGCGTATTTTTGAAAAATCTGCCGACATTTACAACACCTCCCCTTCTTCCTTGATACCCCATTCCAAATAGCGGGCTAAATGTTCATAATCCGAATATTTTTGAGCGTTTCCATCGGGTTTATAAACGTATGGCGCAAGCGGCGTTGCTTGGTAATATTCTTGCAAACGTTGTTCTAAATTTGCCTTTGTGATTTTGACTGCATTGGTGCTATCTTCTTCATTTAAGGCCATTGTTGCACTGCCTAATTTCCAAAATTGTAAAGATCCGATATTTGAAAAGGCAGGTAAATCCTGATAGCCGCCGTTCAGAGCTATCAACGCTTCAACCGGCAGTTGCGGTTCATAACCTAATTTGAAGTCTTTTTGCGAATTCGGGTATCCGGAAGAACCGGTTTTATAATCAATGATATTGATGGCACCGCTGTCGGTAACATCAATACGGTCAGCTTTGCCGGTAATAATAAATTCTCGCCCGTCAGATAGCGGTAATTTCATCTGTCCTTCAACTTCATTATATATTTCTTTAATGCCCACGCGGTATTGCTGTTCGACTTTTAAGAACCAATCTGTTGTTTGTTCAAATTTCGGCCACCAAAAAACACGTACTTCGGTCGGCACATGAGCTTGTTCAAACTGCTCAGCCCCAATGCGTAAAAGTTCGTCTTTGGCATTTTGCGGCATTTGCGCGCCATATTGTCGGTTAAACAATTCTATCGTTCTATGCACCAAATTACCATAATCACGTCGATCAAAATTACGATCTAATTTATCCAGCGGATAAAGTTGTAAAATATATTTGGCAAAAACGGTATAGGGGTCACGTAAAAGAAAATTGATATTAGAAGCTGAAAGTTTCAAAGGACGCATTTGCAGAGGCGGACAAGGCATCGGTGCTGATATGCCGGTTACCTTTTGAGCACGCTCACCAAACTTTGCTAATGCCGCATAATAACAATCATAAAAATCATACTTTTTTTCGTTTTGCCCCAACAACGCCGTTAAGACAGCTTCTAAACGTAATAACCAACGAGATTTGGTGGTTGGTGTACCATCAGCTCGTTCAGCACGAGTAATATAAACTTTTGGCGCACACAGCAAATGGGCAAAATCTGCCGCTGAAACACCAACGGAACGTTCGCTGTCCGGCAGACCAAAAGCCACACGCATTTGCCGTGACATCCACATATCGGCCGGCGGTTGTTGCGGCCAAAATCCTTCATTGGCTTCACCGATAATTGTAACATCAAACTGCGTCAAACGCGCCTCAATCGGTCCCAAAATTTTCACCCTTGGATGCATGCCGTAACGCACACGAACATTTTGTGTTTGCAACATTTTGGTCAGTAAATTGCCATATTCGCGTGGCGTAACGGTGTTCAATATTTCCGCATTGGCTATTTGTTCGGCAACAAAATCGGCGGCGGTTTGTCCGTCATCTTTACGCCAAATAATTTTATCACCGCTTTTTTCAGGTGTGTCTGCCAAGCTTTCGGCCACCGCAATATGTGCCATCAATAAATCTTTCAGACTGACTTTGTTTTTGGCATATAAATCGGACAATGGTTGCAATCGCAAACGCAAATTTTCCAACAAATTTTTTTCTTCTTCACCCAATCCGTCTTGCATTTTGCGACTACCGCGCCAATAGAGTTCAATACGACGGGCAAGTTTATTACACTGCTGTTTTTCCAGTCCGCATGACGTCAACGGATGTTTGAGCAGATTCAAGCGGCTGATTTCAGAAAAACCATTTTCCAAAACATCGGCTATCAATCTCAAATATGTACCAATTGGCGTTAAGCTCAAAGGTTGACCGGCCGAATCGTCCGCCACAATATTCCAACGCTTGAGTTCCGAAACAACACGCCGCGCCAAATTACGGTCCGAGGTTATTAAAGCCGCCGTTTTATCCGGCGTTTCAAGTGTGTGACGAATAATCAGAGCAATAGCCAGCGCCTCTTGACGCATATCTTCGGCAGCGACAATTTTAATATTCGGAGAGAATGCTTGTAATTTATCAGATGAGGATAAGGTACTCCATTTATCGGTTGTTGATGCCGGACGCATACACTCCGACACAAAAATTTCTGTCTTGGTAAGAGGAGTTACGTTTTGTACTTCTGTGCGCGAAATATGCAAATAGTCCAGCAATTCTTTAAGCTCATATTGCGGATGCGAAACACCCACCTGTTGCCAATCAGCATCGGACAAATATGTATCCAATCCATAGAGCCACACTTCACCGTTAGGTAAATCTGACACCGTTCTCACCAACTCTTTAAGTTGCGGAAATGCGGCTGTGGTACCGGCAACGACAATGCGTTGCGTTGTCTTGGTTTGACGCCAATATTCAAGTTCTGCCGCCAGTAATTGTTTTTGGCGCTCAACCGAATCTATTTTCTGCTGTTTTTGAAGTTCTTGCGGCCAAATTTCACGAATAACCGTCAACAAATTCAGCGTGCGTTGCCAATGTTCGGCATAAGACAACGAATTTTCAAGCAAAGTATCAAGTTTATCCAAGCTCAAATTATGCTGAATGGCTTCATCTAAAAGTTTGGCTAAATTTTGTGCCAGCTCATAGGCTTGAGATGAGCTGATTTGCTTAACACCTAAGCGTTCATCGTGTTGCAAAATTTGTTTAGTCAGGCGCAGCAGGCGTTCGCTTGCGCTCACTGCCGGCGGTAATTGACGTGCCAAATCGCCCTGCCCGCTCAAAAGAATCTCGTCTTCTTGAGCATCGGCAATTGGCACCATTTGCGGCAAAATAGTCGGAACCATAGCATTTGCACGCACAAAAGCATCTGCCAGCTCTCGACAAGCACGTCGGTTCGGTAACAGAAACAAAACATTCGACAGTTCTTCAGCATTGTTGGCATATTCTTGCAAAAAGCGCCGCGCCAAAACATCAACAAACGAATCGGTGCAACGAACGTTATATATGCGGCAAGAGTTCATTTTTCAGTCCTGTAAAGTTTTAAGGTAAGCAAGAAATTTTTGCATGGCTCGACCGCGATGCGACATACTGTTTTTAGCCTCATGACTCATTTGAGCAAAACTGCAATCGTAGCCCTCCGGCACAAATAGAGGGTCATACCCGAACCCTTCCTCACCATGCATTTTTTTGGTGGCGATATGCCCATCAACTCGCCCTTCAAACAGTTCATAGTGTCCGTCAGGATAGGCAAGTGACACAACACAACTAAAGTGTGCCGCACGACTTTTGTTCGGGCTTTGAGCCATTTCGGACAACAATTTATCCATACCTTTTTCAAAGTCACGATTTGGTGCATAGCGAGCAGAATACACCCCCGGTGCGCCATTCAAAGCATCTACACACAGACCGGAATCGTCAGCAATACACGGAATACCGGTTGCTTTAGCTATTGTTTGCGACTTCAGCAACGAATTTTCGGCAAAGGTAACGCCGGTTTCTTCCACGTCCGGCAAATCCATATCCAAAGCCGATTTAACATTGATGCCAAAAGGGGCAAGCATTTGTTTAATTTCGGCAATTTTGCCGGCGTTATGGCTGGCAAACAACAGTTCTTTGATCATTAGTCCGTTACTCCCAAAATTTGTTTTTGCGCTGATATAATTTGGCGAATACCATGTTTTGCTAAACGGAAAAGTTCGTTAAATTCCGCCTCATCGAAAGTGGCACCTTCTGCCGTAGCCTGAATTTCAACAATGCGTCCGCTTTCAGTCAGCACAAAATTGGTATCGGCATCGGCATGCGAATCTTCGGCATAGTCTAAATCGAGCACAGGCTCTCCGTTAATAATGCCGCATGAAACAGCCGCTACAAATTCACGCACCGGATTGCGTGGTAACTCACCCTCCTTGACCAGCTTTTGCATTGCCAGCCAAAGCGCCACGAAGCCTCCTGATATGGAGGCAGTCCGCGTGCCACCGTCTGCCTGCAAAACATCGCAGTCAATATGCACATTAAAACCATTCAAAGCTTCTAAGTCCACCACCGCACGCAAGCTACGACCGATTAAGCGCTGAATTTCTTGTGTACGACCGGCAACACCTTTTGTTTCTCGTAAAACACGGGTTTGCGTGGAACGCGGCAAAAGTGCATATTCTGCCGTGAGCCATCCTTTGTTTTGTCCTTGTAACCACGCCGGAACTTCCCTATCTACCGATGCGGTACATAAAACTTTGGTATTACCGGCTTTAATAATGCAAGAACCTTCGGCATATAAATTAACATTCGGAATAATTTCAAGCGAGCGCATCATTTCTGCCGTTCGACTGTTATGGCGCATATTTTCTCCTTTTCTTACTGTTCTTTACTCTTTATCGGTTGCCGGCATATTTTGGCGCCGATAATATCCGTTAATGGCTGACAAAACACGACGAACCGTATTATCTACGCGCTCGTTGCGAGTTTCTACCACAATATCCGCCTCAGAATAAAACGGATATTCTTCAGCAATATATTCACGCAACTTTTCTTTCACCGTATTATTGTCACCCAGCAAAAACGGACGACGTGTGCGACCGGCTGTGCGATGATATAGCGTGTTAATATCGGCTTTCAACCAAATCGTGAGGGCATATTGCTTGGCAAGTTTGCGGGTTTGTTCTGCCACAAAAGAGCCTCCGCCCGAAGCCAAAACACAAGGTGCACCTTGAAGAAGGCGTTTCATCACCCTTTCTTCACCGGCACGATATTCCTTTTCACCAAAGCATTTGAGTACATCAACCAGCGACAAACCCGCCGCCTTTTCAATTTCCTGGTCACCATCTACAAAGGGCAACGAAAGCTGACGCGCTAATCGTTTACCAACGCTTGTTTTACCGCTTCCCATCAACCCGACCAACAATATTATCTTATCTTTTGGCATTTTCTTTTAAATTATTGTTTATTACCGTTCTTCTTATTTGACCTTACAATATAACCTTGTTAATATATAATCAATAAATTTTTAACAGATAATAAGGATTTTTCAAATGCGTAGTCAATTTAAACGTCAGACAAATTCAAAAGTTGTTGTATATGCCGTGGCCATTGCCGTGCTTTTGGGTATTTGCGCCGTGGTGATGCAGGAAATTAAAGTACCGGCAGAGCATATTACTCAAGAAATTGAGGTTAATTTGGAAAAATAGATGTTTGGGCAAGAAATTGAAAATTTTTTGGCCATGATGGTGGCGGAAAAAGGGGCTTCCCCGCGAACCATAGAAGCTTATGAGCGTGATTTGAAGCAGTTTTTGCTTTTTTGTGACAGTGATGATTTGCAGATTTTGAGTAAAAAACGAATCGAAGAATTTATGCAAAGCCTCAATGACCAAAGTTATGCTCCCAAAAGCGTGGCACGCAAACTTTCCGCTGTTAAAGAATTTTGCAAGTTTCTGTATTCTGAACATATCTTAAAAACGAATCCGGCACAAAATATATTAACACCCAAACAAGAAAAGCCTTTACCAAAGTTTTTAACCTTTGAAGAAATAGAACAAATGATTATTGCCGCTAACGAAAAAAATGACTATCGCTGGCGCCGAATTGCGGTGATGATTGAGTTAATGTATGCAACGGGTTTAAGAGTTTCGGAGTTAATATCTTTACCATTAAACGCTATTAACTACAACAAGGGCATTATCACTATTTTAGGCAAAGGCAGCAAAGAAAGGCTGGTACCGATTGCCGGACGAGCTTTACAAGCCGTGCAGAATTATTTGCCGGAACGTGATGAATTTATTCAGCGGGGCGGAAAATCTAATTGGTTATTTCCGTCTTTGAGAGCTTTTGACGGACACTTGACACGCGATGCTTTTTATAAAGATTTAAAAATTTTAGCCATTGAGTGTGGCATTAACCCAACTGCGGTATCACCACACGTTTTGCGACACTCATTTGCCACACACCTTTTAAATAATGAAGCAGATTTGCGCTCGGTGCAAAAAATGCTCGGTCATGAAAACATTACCACAACGGAAGTTTATACACACATTACAACACAACGTTTACAAAAAACCGTTTGCGCCAAACATCCGCTTTCAAGGTATCAACCAGATACGGAGCTCTGAAAAAAAATGGCTGATAAAATTAAAATCAGAACCGAACATACATTACACGATTTAACCGGTATTGCCCAAACAGCCATGCCGGTTGTTAAGCAACTGCTCGGGAAACAGGGTTTCTATATGTTAGAGCTTCTAAATAATTGGCGCTGCGTTATAGGTTCCGAACTGGCAAAATACACCCTTCCATACAAGCTTTCGTTCAAGAAAGACGAGCGCTCAAACGGATGTTTGACCTTGATAACTGTCAGCGGAGCTTTTGCTATGGAAATTAAGCAAAAACAGCAATTGATTATCAATAAAGTTAACAGCTATTTCGGTTATGAGGCCGTTAGCACAATCAAGATTTTGCAAACAGGAAATGCCGAAGATTTTCTCTACAGCAAAAAACCCCTTGAAAATGTGAAAAAAAGTGTTGTATCTCAAGAACAAGAAAACTATATTACGGAGTTAGCAAAAGGCATCGATTCGCCACAATTACGAGAAATCGTGGAAAAATTGGGACGCCAAGTGGTG
>OMQE01000121.1 GCA_900313155.1 uncultured Rhodospirillaceae bacterium
ACACATCTTATGGAAGATTAAGTATCGTTCCTACCTTTTGGCTTTGAAAAAATCTTTTAAAATCTGTCCGCATTCGTTGGCGCAAATACCGCCTTCCACAACCGGTTTATGGTGGCAGGTCGGCGCCTCATAAAACTGCACACCGCTAATCACGGCGCCGCCTTTTGCATCTGTTGCTCCAAAATAAAGATGTTCAATGCGCGCAAACGAAATTGCCGCCGCACACATGGTGCACGGCTCAAGTGTTACATACATATCACACCCCCAAAGCCTTGTTGTCTGACGCTTGGCACATGCCTGTTCAATGGCCAAAATTTCGGCATGCGCGGTGGCATTTGTGCCGTGTGCGCTTTTATTGTAGGCTTGCGCCACAATTTCGCCGTTGGAAGCATCAACCACCAATGCCCCGACCGGAACTTCGTCTTCAGCGGCGGCAAGTTTTGCCAGTTCTAATGCTTTGAGCATATATTGTTCTTTGTCCATAGCCGTAAATTCACCTTTTTTTCATTATTTGCGGCTATTATATCAGCAAAATAGTAAAAAGGAAGAAAAATATGGCAGAAAGATTAGCAAAATTTATGGCGCGCAGCGGCGTATGCTCGCGTCGCGATGCCGAAGAACTGATACGTCAACAGCGTGTTACGGTTAACGGAGAAATTGTTGAATCACCGGCATTCAATGTCAATGGTGATGAAAAAATTTTGCTCGACGGCGAAAAGTTGCCTGAAAAAGAAAAAACGCGGCTTTGGCTCTATCATAAACCGGTCGGGCTTTTAACCACACACAAAGATACTTCCGACCGCGCCACGGTGTTTGATAATTTGCCGGCGGGAATGCCGCGCGTCATCAGCATCGGTCGGCTCGATTTGAATTCGGAAGGCTTGCTTTTGCTTACCAATAACGGTGAACTTTCGCGCCAATTGGAACTGCCGCAAAATGCTTGGAGCCGTCGCTATAAGGTACGTGTTCACGGTTTTGTAGACAAGAAAAAATTGGCCGATTTAGCAAAAGGCATAGTTGTTGACGGCATCACATACGGACCGGTGCAGGCCGAATTGGAAAGCCAAAACGGCACTAACAGTTGGCTTATTGTCACTTTAAGCGAAGGCAAAAACCGCGAAGTTCGTAAGTTGCTTAAATCTATTGGGCTTGAGGTTGCGCGGCTCATTCGCTTATCGTATGGACCATTTCAACTCGGCAGTTTGAAAAAAGGCGAAGTTAGAGAAGTTCCGCAAAAGGTTTTGCGTGAACAACTGGGGAGCAAGTTTGCACTATGAGAATAATCGGCGGAAAATATCGCGGCAAAAAGCTTTGGTCGCCGGAGGGGAAATCTGTTCGTCCCACGGCGGATCGTGCGCGCGAAGCTGTTTTTAATATTCTCTATTCACATCTCGGCGAAGCTTATGAAAATTTGGATATGGCTGATATTTTTGCCGGCACCGGCGCTTTCGGGCTGGAGGCAATCTCACGTGGATTTAAAAGTGCCACACTGGTTGATATGGATATTAAAAACGCCGAACGCAACGCAAAAATGTTTGCAGCCGAACAAGATAAAATTCACTTGATACGTGCCAATGCCGAAAATTTACCGCGTGTGCGGCAAAAATTTCATTTGGTTTTTATGGACGCGCCTTATGCCAAAGGCTTGAGTGACAAAGTTTTACGCCAGCTTATAGACAAAGGTTGGTTGCATGACGGTGCGGTATGTATTGTTGAAATTCGTCACGATGAAAAAATTGATGTACCGGAAGAATTTGAACTTGTCGATTCGCGCATTTACGGACTGGCAAAAATTTTATTTTTGTCAAAAAAATAGGTTGCCATCTGCAAAAAAATATGCTAAATTAAGGCACGAAGAAAACATCTGTATGGAGATTGATGATGGATATTGATTTGTTTGAAACGACCGCAGTGCAAACATTAGAGGGCGAAAATTCCGTTAAGCAATTGCGCCAAAAATTTCAAATAGATGCCGAGGCGGTTCAGGTTTTGCAAAACAAAATTGAATCTATGCACGAAAATGCCGCTGATTTGCAAACCGTTTTAGACTGTATTTCCGAACTCAACACCAAAATGGAAGCAGAAACAGACGCCAAAAACAAGGCTGTTTTGAACAAAATTCAAACGCGTCTGCAAACCATGGTTACAGGTATGAACGAGCGCCGCGAATACAACAAACAGGTGTTGGAAAATGAAAAAGCCGAATTCAAATCATGGAGCGAAGTTGTGCAAAATGCTCGCAAATGGTTGGATAGAGAACCGTATGCCGAGGCTTTTGCCCAGCTTTATGCCATTGAGCAACAAGTTTCTTTGAGAGAAGACAACGCCACCGTTAAATTTATTGAAACGGAAGCAAACATCACCTCCGGATATATGTCTATGGGGCAACATTTGCAGAGCAGCATTACCGAAGAAGACGGCGGCAAAATTCCGCATATTGGGTTGGAGATAGATTTGCATAACGGTTTGCCGTTTCAACTGATGATGGAGCCGTCTGACCGCAACGATTCGCGCGCAGAGATGAGAGTTTCTGTTGATGAACAATCGGCTTCCGATTTGGAACTTGATAATCCGGAAAAATTAAAAGCCAATAAAGAGAAAATTCGCCAAATTATGGAATTTTGCAGCCGTTATGGTTTTTCAACTTTTGATTTGCATATTCCGACAACGTTTGACGGTGAAGTTGATGAAAATGCTTTTTATGATAAAAACCGCCCGCATTTGAGCAAATATGAAGAAGATATGCAAACCGGATTAAGAAATATTTTCCAAGAAGTTCAGGCCGATATGCGTGCCGAACGTGCCGAAAGATGGCGCAAAGAAGCGCAAGCACAAGATGTTAATGAAGAAAAAGCTCGGCAGGCAGGTGAAGAAATTGACCATGAGAACATTTCTTATGATGATGCGCCAACAATGTTTTTCAGTGTTTCACGTGAGCCGATGCCGAAAGAAAATACCGGCTCTGAAACGCCTTTAGGCGCCGATATGCCAAGTTCTCCGGCACCAACGCCGGCACCACAGCAAACACCGGTATCACAACCTCAAACTAATCCAACTCGAGCTGAAGCCGAAAAATTGATGGAAGAATTGTTGGAAGGTAAAGGGTTGAATAAAACGCGTGGGGTGACTTATTTCAAAAAAAGACTTTTCCGCGCCAACTGTACAGAATATATAGTTTATGACAACCAATACGACAAAGACCATGACGGCGAGCGCAACGACAAAACCAGCGAAGCTAAATTTACTTATTCGTTTAAGCTTTTTGTTTCAGAGGGAGAAGATGGTCAACTGACTTTCGGCTATCGCTTTAACAAGGGAGATAAAAAAGCACTTATCAATGCCATGGCTGGCAAATTTGCCGATATGGGCTATACGCACATTAACTTCCCTGCCGGCCTGCCTGATGACGAAAAAGGCTTATGGCGCACGGCTTTGGCGGAAAAAGGTATTGTTTGGGTAGGTATGAGCTTGGATATTGATAAAGCCGAAGCCATGATAAAGGCCGCCAAAGATAAACATATGCCTGATGAAAAATTAGCCACATATAAATATCGCTTGGCGTCACAAATGGAAGAAAATAAGGCTAAAAAAGGCAAAACACTCGGCTGGGACGAGGCTATTTATGTTGAAAATACCAAAGCGTCATATTTGGGTAAATCTTGGCTGTATTCTCCGTTCACTAACTGCTATGCCAACCACCTTTATACAAAGTTGGAAAATATATTGGGAGATATTGTTGAGGATGCCAACGGTCGAAAACAAAAAGTTGTTGATTCTGATCGCGGTGCTATTAAAAAGGTTGCGGCGTATAACGCACTTTTCAGAATGTGGAATTTATATTGTGCCGCTATTGATTCCGGCGGTTTTGAACATGTTGACTACAACAAACTTGGCGTTTCGCCTGAAGAAAAACGTGCTGTTTTAGATTTGTTGCCGATTGCGCTGTACCCGAATTATGATGCGGCATCCGGAGCAAAAATGGCAAAAATTATGGATATTTTTATTCCGGTTGAGGAACAAAAAGCCAAGACGGAAATTTATAGTAAGTTGAACGAAAACCGTGAACTCAGCGCTATCGTCGGTGATGGTAAGATGAACAGAAATATTGTTGTTCGAGATGTCTTTAACATTGCCAAAGGTCAGCTTGATATTATTAACCGAGAAATAAAAGCTAAAGGTTTAGCTGAACTTTCTATGCCGAAAGACCGCACGGTTAATTTGGGTATTGGTGAATATATTCGTGAACAAGCCGATAAAAAGAAGACTGAAAAAGCCGCAGAGGAAGCTGCAAGAGCTGCAAGCAACAATTCCGGACCGACCAGTGGCAGTACGGCGTTTAACGGCGGCGTTACACGTAACCGTGGCGAAATGTCTATGTAAGCTGGGGCTGGTCATATATAGCATCACATAAATAAAATGCTTGTGTTTGGTAAAAAAAATTAAAAAATAGTTATTTTATGGTTGACAGCGCTAAAAAGTTATGTATATTACAGGGCATTGCTTTATGTTTAAATGAAGGTTAGGGAAATAAAATGTACGCAGTAATTAAGACAGGCGGTAAGCAATATAATGTCACCACGGGTGATGTTGTTAAAATTGAAAAAATCGCCGGTGAAGAAGGTAAAGAAGTTGTTTTCAACGAAGTTTTGTCTTTGGGTGAAAACTTTGGTAATCCGTTGGTTGCGGGTGCTAGCGTTAAGGCTGTTGTGTTGAAACAAGCTAAAGATGCTAAAGTTATTGTTTTCAAGAAAAAGAGAAGACAGAACTATCGTCGTAAAAACGGTCACAGACAAAATATCACAATCGTTAAGATTACGGATATTTTAGGTTAATTATAGGGAGAAAACGTTATGGCACATAAAAAATCTGGTGGTAGCTCCAATAACGGTCGCGACTCTGAAGGTCGTCGTTTAGGTGTTAAAAAGTTTGGTGGTGAAGCGGTTATCCCGGGAAATATCATCATTCGTCAACGCGGAACCAAATATCATCCGGGACAAAATGTTGGTTTGGGTAAAGATCACACCATTTTTGCCACATCTGAAGGCAAAGTTGAATTCAAAACCAAGGCAAATGACAGAGTTTATGTTTCTGTTGTTGCTGAATAAGGTTTTATTTTAGCGATGGAACGGGGGCTTTATGCCCCTTTTTTTATCTCAAAGCACAAACAAACAGGTCATTTTGAGCCATTCCTGTTAAGAATACGAAGCACCGTGGCTCAATCCATAAAATCCGAGGCAGAATTAAAATGAAATTCTTAGATCAGGCAAAAATATATATTAAAGCCGGCGACGGCGGTAAAGGCTGTGTGGCTTTCCGGCGCGAAAAGTTTGTCGAGTTCGGTGGTCCGAACGGCGGTGACGGCGGTAATGGCGGCAGTGTATATTTTGAGGCGGTAGAAAACCTTAATACGCTGATAGATTTTCGTTATCAACAACATTTCAAGGCGCAAAAAGGTCAGCAAGGCATGGGCTCGGAAATGACCGGATATAAAGGTGAAGATTTAATTATTAAGGTACCTGTCGGCACCGAAATTGTGGCGGAAGACGGCGAAACGGTTATCAAAGATATGGTCACAGCCGGCGAACGCTTTTTGATAGCCAAAGGCGGTAAGGGGGGCTTGGGTAACACCCACTTTAAGAGCTCAACCAATCAGGCGCCGCGTTATGCCGAACCCGGAACACCGGGCGAAGAACTTTGGGTATGGCTACGCTTAAAAATTATTGCTGACGTGGGGTTAATCGGCTTGCCAAACGCCGGTAAATCGACCTTTTTGTCGGCAGTAACTTCAGCTCGTCCGAAAATAGCCTCGTATCCGTTCACCACTCTGCATCCGCATTTAGGTGTGGCTTGGGTGGATAATAAGGAAATGGTCATTGCCGATATTCCGGGGCTGATAGAAGGCGCGCATGAGGGTATCGGTTTGGGGGATCGCTTTTTAAAGCACGTTGAACGTTGTTCGGTGTTTTTGCATCTTGTAGATGCTACGGCAGAAGATATTGTTGCCGACTATATCACGATTCGCAAAGAATTAGAGCTGTATAGCGACAAACTAAAAAATAAACCGACGGTGGTGGCACTTAATAAGTGCGATTCGCTTTCGGATGATGAAATAAACGAAAAATTATCGGCGCTGAAAAAAGTTTCGCCGTATGAAGTTTTTGCCATTTCGGCGGTTGCGGGGCAAAATTTGCAAGTCTGTCTGCATGCGGTGAACGGGTTTATTACTCGTTTACGCCACAGCCAAGCAGACGAAAACAAACCGCTTGCACCACAGTCAAGCAAACCTTGGTCGCCGCTGGACTAAAGAAAAATTAAAGGAGAAAAAGATTGTCTGAACAGAACGATAACAAAATTTTGAACATTGTGCAAACAGCACTTGATGATATGAAGGCTGAAGATGTGGTAACGATTGATTTGGCAGGCAAAACATCTATTGCCAGTTATATGGTGGTTGCAAGCGGCACATCTAATCGTCATGTGGCATCTATTGCTCAAAAAATTGAAGAAGCGCTGAAGGCAAACGGTTGCCGGTGCACTATGGAAGGCGAAAACAAAGCCGATTGGGTGCTGATAGACGCTTTTGATGTGATTGTGCATATTTTCCGTCCGGAAGTACGCGATTTTTATAATTTGGAAAAAATGTGGCAGTCGGTTGCTAACTTGCGTAAAGAATAGGAAATGAAAGCCACTATACTAGCCATTGGTAAATGCAAACACGGCTCACCTGAAGCCGGAATTATTGCCGAATACACCAAGCGCTCCGGTTGGGATTTGCAAATTAAAGAAAAAGATAACTCCACTCCAGAAGACGAGGCTAAATTTTTACAAAGTAACATTCCGCATGGTGCGAAAGTAGTTGTTTTAGACGAGCGCGGAGTCAATATTTCCAGTGTTGAACTGGCTCAAAAAGTTGAAAATTGGCTAAATAACGGCTGTTCGGAAATTTGTTTTCTCATCGGCGGTGCGGA
>OMQE01000046.1 GCA_900313155.1 uncultured Rhodospirillaceae bacterium
CCTCCGCGAACAGAAGATGCTCCATATTGTCTTGATTAAATTTTGTTTTCCTCTTATCCTTGCGTATAGGCTTGTTTTTTGTTACCGGCTAATTTGATGTTTATACTACCAATAACATTTCTGGCTCGAACCAAAGTATTTTCACTGTTTTGCGGCAATTTCATCATTTTTCCTACCAGTTCTTTTACTTTATTCGGTTCTTTATCGGCAAAAGCGGAAATTGTAATATAAAAATCCATAACAGATTCTTCTGTGTGTTTATGGGCATTTTTCTCATCGGCGACTGCCGCAAAAACTTCCATTGCCCCATCTATATCAATTTGCGGTTGATCAGGATAGAGGCTTTTATGAACATCATGATTACCACGCAAATGATCCATTTTCCAAACTGCGGCAATCAAATCACCATCATTGGCGTTTTTACTATTCACCCCTTCAATAAAAGCGTTAAAAACATCAGCATTGTTTCCTTCAACATTTTCGGCAATATGATATAATGCATCATAAATCTGTCCTCTGGTCTGAGAACTATTTTTAGGAGATTTCAATATTTCCTTTAGCAAAGAAACAGCTTCCGGTTTATAATTATCAATATCTTGCAACATTTTACCATTATTAGATCGATAGCTGTGAGGCGATACGCTCAGGTAATGTATTTCATCAGAGTACAAATCCCTTTCCGGCCTCTTAAAACCAGACTCTACATCTTGAACCATGTGCTTAAACATATCAGGTGTAGCATTTTCCGATTTAGCAATGGCTCGGTAAATTATTCCTTTATACCGTTGATACTTATAACCTATATAACTTGCTTTTTCCAAAGCCTCCGGCGTATCTTCTGCCAAAAGCATTAAAGCACGTTTATAATCCTCTTCTGCATTACCCTTCATTTTTGCCTCCTATAAGATGTTTTATTTACGCCATTATACAATAAAGCTATTTTTTGTCAATATATTTTTATCAAGAGCCATTTTAAAATACACACCTTGAATCCAGTCATCAAAAGCGGTATCAGTTTTGGCGCAAAACATTAAGATAAATGTAGGCTTCTTGTCCGTCAATTTCAGCTTGGCATCGACTCCCGATTATTTTAACACACTCAACACCTGTTCCTTTAGGTAATTGACCTAAAATTTCGCCCTGTTCATTACGATAGTTAACCAAATCCGGCGCCACATAGTGTGTTGGTTGCGGCAAAGAATGGCGTCGCCACAGCATGGCACTCGCCCCAAAAGCAATTAAGACAAAAATTGCCAAAATCACCCATTTTTCCACCGGTGAAATTGCCATGCGCTGAGGATATATCTTCATCTCATAAGCAGCAGAATCTTCAGTTAAAATATTCCACGAATCGATAACCTTTTCCGTTTTCAAACGCTCAATTTCCGCTTTAGCTTCGCTAATCAGCGCATATGGTTTTGTTTGAATTTCACCGTTAATTTTAATGTAATACATCATCATTCCTCATTAACAATGCCTTATATCACAATTCTCAAAAAAGACAACTATATTTTGCGTAACAAAAGAAACCTTGAGTTCTCGCTCAAGGTTTTTTGGTTGGTTTGAATTTTATGAAGTCTTGACTATTCTTCAATAATCATTGCGGTCAGGTCTGCTTCCGACACCACTTGGTCGTCAACCTTCCCTACCCCGTGAAATACAAAAATATTGCGACGAACCTTCACCTTTTCAACATACATTTTCAGTTGGTCGCCCGGACGCACAGGTTTGCGGAACTTCACACCGTCAATAGACATAAACAACACACTGCGTTTTTGGGTTGCATAGTCGTCATTTGCACTCATTACCACACAACCGGCGGTTTGTGCCATTGCCTCAATCTGCAACACCCCCGGCATAATCGGATTACCCGGGAAATGCCCTTGGAAAAACAGCTCGTTCATGGTCAAATTTTTCAGGCCGACACCTTTTTCGCCCGGCACTTCCACTTCCAATCTGTCCACCAGCAAAAACGGATAGCGGTGCGGCAACATTTTCATAATTTCATCAATGTTATAAATTTTATTTTCTGCCATCTTTTCCTCTATTTTTTAGAATTTTTTTGCAAAAACGATACTTGGCGCATAAAGTCTTTGAACGGCACACATGGACTACCCATCACCACCGCACCGGCCTCAACATCACGCATCACGCCGGACTGCGCGGCAATTTGAGCACCACTACCAATGTTCAAATGGTCTGCAAGCCCAACTTGTCCACCCAAAACAACATAGTCACCCAGCGTACAACTTCCGGCAATGCCAACCTGCGATACAATCACGCAACCGCGACCAAGTTTGTCATTATGCGCAATTTGCACCAAATTATCAATACGCGAACCATCGCCGATAACCGTATCATCAAGAGCGCCACGGTCAACACAAGCATTTGCCCCTATTTCCACATCGTTGCCAATAATCACTCGGCCCAATTGCGGAATACGGTGATGTTGACCGTTGATAAGCTGAAAACCGAAACCATCGTGCCCGATGCGCGCACCGCTATATATATAGCAGTTGTTGACAATGTGTGCATAGGCAATTGATGCCCCGCTTCCAATACGGCATTTAGCGCCGATTTTGCAACCATGACTTATGACTGCATGAGGCTCAATGACGCACCCGTCACCAATTTCCACATTGTCTCCAATCACCGCGTAGGCGCCGATATAGCATCCCTGCCCTATTTTAGCGCTCGCTGCAATTTTGGCGCTTGCATCAATACCGGTTTCAGGTTGATATTCGGCATACATATACTCGTTGAGCACAACAAACGCCAACTTCGGATTTTCTACCGTTAAAACAACCACATTTTGTGGCACAAATTGCGCCAAATCCGCCGTTGTAACACAAGCTTTAGCCTTGATATTCGCGGCCTTTTCCTTACTTTTGCG
>OMQE01000103.1 GCA_900313155.1 uncultured Rhodospirillaceae bacterium
ACTTGATCAATGGCTTCTTCACCGGAAATATAGTAACACGAATGTTTTTCTTTACTATTAGCCAAACCGGCGCAAATTTGCAATAATAATGTCGATTTACCAATCCCCGGATCACCGGCAACCAATATCACCGACCCCGGCACCAAACCGCCACCTGTTACCCTATCTATTTCCGCAATTCCCGTTTTCAAGCGGCTATATGTCTGCATAGAACCTTTAAGCGGTACAAAATCTATCTGCCGACCTTCGCGCTTATGTTTATTAAGTTTTGTAAAACCATCATCTGCGGCCGAAACTTCTTCAACAATGGTATTCCATTCTCCGCAACCGTCACACTTGCCTTGCCAACGCACATATTGTGCGCCGCAATTCTGACAAATATATGTTGCGTTTTTCTTTGCCATGTTCTTATACTTCCACTTTTATCGGCCCGTGCGAACTGCCGCTGATAAATTGTCGCAAATACGGATTATCTGACTTATCCATTTCTTTAACCGTACCGCTCCAAATAATTTTGCCCTGGTAGAGCATCGCAATTCTGTCGGCTATTTTACGCGCCGATGCCATATCATGCGTAATCGTTAGTGTTGAAGCCCCCAGTCCCCGTGCCGATTCAATAATCAAATCGTTAATCACATCAGCCATAATCGGGTCTAAACCGGTTGTCGGTTCATCAAAGAAAATAATTTCCGGCTGACAAATCACTGCTCGTGCCAGTCCTACGCGCTTTTGCATTCCACCGGAAAGCTCCGCCGGCGACAAATCTGCCACATCCGGCGCCAAGCCAACCTGCCGCAACACCTGAATTGCTTTTAAACGTGCTTTTCGACGCGAAATTTTACCATTTTCCAACAGTCGGAATGCCACATTTTCCCACACGCTTAAACTATCAAACAATGCAGCGCCCTGAAACAACATCCCCATTTTTTGATGAATATCTTTTTTGGTACCGATTACTTCTTCTCCATCAATTTTAATAGAGCCGCAATCCGGTGTCAACAATCCTTGAATACATTTAATCAGCACCGATTTACCTGTTCCCGAACCTCCGATAACAACCAGCGATTCGCCGCGCTTAACGTCTAGATCAACACCATCAAGCACTTTTTTCTTACCGAAAGCCTTATACAAGTTTCTGATTTCTATCTTATTATCGCTCATTTTAGCCTCTATCTTGAAAAAATTACTTCTGTAATCAGGTAGTTAAAAATCAAAATCAAAATAGAAGAAGAAACCACGGCATTTGTCGTCGCTTCGCCTACACCTTGCGCACCGCCTTTGGAACGATACCCGTGATAACATCCCATTATGGCAATAATAAAACCGAACACTGCCGCTTTCACTACACCGGTCATCACATCAATTGCTTGTAAATTTGTCATAGTGTTATTGATGTAATTCGCCGGATTAAAGTCGAGTTTATATATTCCGACAACATAACCGCCGAAAATACCGATAACATCACCAAAGAGCACCAATAACGGCATCACCACAACGGCCGCCCAAATTCTGGGAGCAATCAAATACCGAAACGGATTAGCCGACAGCGTAACCAACGCATCAATTTGTTCCGTAACGCGCATTGTACCAATTTCGGCAGCCATGGCCGCGCCAATTCTTCCGGCTACCATCAAAGCCGACAATACCGGTGCCAATTCACGCGTTACCGAAATCAACACTACTAATGCAACAGCACTTTCCGCACCATATTTAGAAATACCGGAATATGTTTGAATAGCAATAACCATACCGGCAAAAAGTGTTGTCAGTCCCACCACCGGTAACGAATAAAAACCGATATTCATAAACTGCCGACAAAACAATTTTATATAAAACGGCGGCATAAAACAATTATATATCGATTTAGCCACAAATCGTGAAAAATACCCCAAATTAATCACAAATGCCACAAGTGGCTTGCCAAATGCTTGTAAAAACGAACTTATATTTTTCTTTTCCTGCATATTTCATCCTTATATTGACGCATCATTAACAATATTGCCGTTCAATTTCAGCAACACTTTTTCCGGCGCCGAACTTTCTTTAGCATACAAGTCTATTTTTGCAATTTCAACCCCTAAAATATTTTCATGCGCATTTTTTGGCATTCGTTCCACTTCTTCCGCGGTTTTAAGCAAATCAACAACCAACTGAACCTGCGTTTTCTCAATATAAGGATATTTCACAATCCCGATACCGCGAACTTCAAACAAACCTTTCAAAATTTCCGGCGCCGAACCAAAAACTTTTCCATTTTCAAGCGCCAACCACACAACATCATCTGCTACCAAACGAGCATTTTTGCGTTCAATCAACCGCAACGCCAAGTCAGATTTTCCCAAGCCACCGGAACCTCTGATTAAAACTCCTCGCCCATCACATTCGATTAAAGTTGCATGAATTTGCTGTCTTTTACACATTTGCCAACCGCTCTGTTTTGTGTGCATCATCTGTCCGAATAGTTATCTTCCGATGCTCTCCTGCTGCCTCAATTTGCACCTGCCACATATTCCGCGGTGCAAACGTACCCATTTTTTCCGGCCATTCGACCAAACTAACGCCTTCATAAAACGCTTCTTCAACACCAAGCTCAAAAATTTCGCTGGCTTCTTTTAGACGATACAAGTCATAGTGATATATATCAAACAACGGCGTTCGATAAGTTTGCACCAGCGTAAAAGTCGGACTGGGTACTTCTTCAGCATCACTCAAAGTTTGAATAAACGCCCGCGCAAACACGCTTTTTCCCATTCCTAATGTCCCGCTCAAAGCCCAAATATCGCCTTGTTTGGTCATTTTCGCCAATTTGGCGGCAATTTCCGCTGTTTCGGCTTCATTATGTGAAATAAAAACTTTTTCCATCAGAATAACCCGTCTAACCAATCCATAAAACCGGAACCGCCCGATTTTGTGCTGTTAATTTGAATTTTAACTTTGCGATTTTGAATTCGCCGCCAATCCCACGGCTTATAAAAGCGCCCGCGCCATAAACCGCGTCTTTCGATCGCTGCTTGTTCCTCATAAGGTTCATACACCGCCGTATTTTGCGCATACGCCAATGCCCAACCGGCGCTCACCACAGCCGCCGCCACATCATATTGCCCGTCTGCCGTAAAACATACGCCCGTTGTGCGATTATGCTCTATTTTTCCCACAATATGACATTTAACCTCTCCGTTGTGCAACCAATTTTGCAACCACGTAATGGCCCGTTTTCCGCACCGATACGGCGCGCCATGCCTGTCGGCACAAGTTTGTGCCGGATCCGGCGCATCTATTCCCAACAATTTGATATACAAGCCTTCCATATACAACACACTGGCAGTCACCACACTGGCACGACCTTCCAAATAAGGATATTCGGAAGGATTAAAATCTGTCATTGGTTGTTCTGTGTTTCCAAAATTAAAAAATCCGCTGATTGTATCAAACAAGCCTTGTTCATCTGCATCAGACAAAGTTTTTCGTGTTTGTCTTTCAGAAACCGCCGTTTCAGTGACGGGCATGTTTTCTGCATTATCTTTGCCAAACCCATATAATTCTGCTCCTAAATCGGCATATCCGGCATCAACACCTTGCTGTTTGATCGGCGCACCGCTGACAAACGTTCCGAGCGGTTTGTTTTGCCCTAATAACCCCAGACAATATAAAATAAACACCACCACCGAACCGATAATCAGAAACGAAGAAACAAAACCCATGGCCTGCCACATCACACGAGAAATAACATAGAGCAAACCAAACGCAACAATAACCGTAAAAAAGCCGAAACCCTGTGCTAACGGGCTAGAACTTTGTGTGCTCAAACCACCGAAATACATCGCACACATAAAGAAAATCACCAAAAAAATTTTCTTCCACATAGACATAACAAATATCCCCTTCGGTCTAACCTACTTTTCGGCATTAGAACACATATTTTCCTATTTTGCAAGAAATTTATAGGGATTTTTCTTTTTTTAAAACCTAAAAGGCGGATAATTCCACCGCCTTTTGTACCTCGTTATAAAATCTTCGTCTTAGTGGTGACAGCAATATCCGCCGCCAATCGGAGCTTGACAGCAAATCCATCCTTCACCCGGATTGGTTGCCTTCCATCCTCCAC
>OMQE01000097.1 GCA_900313155.1 uncultured Rhodospirillaceae bacterium
CGGTGCGCGGTCAATATCTGCTCAACGAGCCGATGAAAAAGCATACTTGGCTTGGTGTCGGCGGTGCGGCTGAGGTGATGTTTTATCCGGTAGATGAAAACGATTTGCAATATTTTTTACGCCATAAACCGCAAGATATTTCGTTGTTTATTTTAGGAGGCGGCTCTAACTTATTGGTTCGTGACGGTGGAATTAAGGGTATTACCATTAAATTACAAAACAAAACTTTTGCTCAGTGGCGTGTTGAAAATGACTTGTTGATTTGCGGTGCCGGATTAAAAAATTTTGAACTTAAAAAAATTCTGCCGCAAAATCATATCGGCGGACTGGAGTTTTTGTGTTCCATTCCGGGAACAATCGGCGGTGCTTTTCGTTCTAATGCCGGCTGTTTTGGTACAGAGTTGGCGCAAGTTTTACAATATGCCAAAGTTATGAATGAACAGGGCGAAATTTTTCAAGTGCCGGTCGAACAATTTCATTTTGCTTATCGGCACAGCAATTTTCCGCCGGATTGGATTATTTTGGAAGCGGCACTGAAAATGACGACTAAAAGCGCTGAAGAAATTGCGTCGCAAATTGCTCAAAATGATGAATATCGCAAAACCCACCAGCCGCAAGGTATTCGCACAGCGGGCTCAACGTTTAAAAATCCGCCTCAGCAGGCGGCTTGGAAATTAATCAAAGAATCCGGTGCTGCGGAGATTGTTGTGGGCGGCGCGCAAATGTCTTGCCAGCATTGCAATTTTTTGCAAGTTTCCGATTTTGCCACAGCAGAAGATGTGGAAACGTTAGGTGAAAATATCATCAACGCCGTTAAACAAAAGACAGGTATTGAATTGCAATGGGAAATCAAACGCATTGGTCAAAGGCAAAAATCATGACGACGATAGAAAATAAAATTTATGAAAATGTTGTGTGGCCATATCGTTTGATTGGTAATTTTTTGCTTATCGGTGCTATTTGGCTCAGTACCTTCGGTGTTATCACGATTCGCCACAATCTTATCGGCAAGCAGATAGATTCCCTCTTAAGTGAACTGTATCAACAATCGGCAGTTGTCGGTTGGGGGCTTGATGATATTACCTTGGAAGGCAGAGAAAAAACATCTCTTAATGAGGTTTTTGATGTTTTGAATATTACCCGCGGTGATAACATTTTGAAAATTGATTTACCTGAAGTTCGGCAAAAAGTTATGTCTTTACCGTGGGTGAAAGATGCGGTGGTTACGCGTCGCTATTTTCCTAACATTATCCATATCAGTCTTAAAGAGCGGCAAGTTAAATCCATTTGGCAATATCATAACGAGTTTTATCCGATTGATGAAGACGGTGAAATTATTGAAACCGAATATGTTACCCAGCCGAATGTTTTGCAAATTGTCGGCGAAGATGCCCCGCAACACATTAAAGAACTTTTACAAATTATTGAGCAAGATAAAGAGCTTTTTGCGCGTCTGAAAGCCGCAAACTATATTTCCAAACGCCGTTGGGATTTGATTTTTGATGATGTTGAGCACGGTATTACCGTTAAAATGCCGGAAGAAGACCTTGAAACAGCATGGAAAAAATTAGTCAAACTGGATAAAACACACGGACTTCTTAAATATAAATTAACTTTCATTGATTTAAGATTAAAAAACAAGATTATCGTCAAAGTTGCTGACGAAAAATAAATAAAAATCAATAACGTGCGTTGAGGTATAAAAAAGTGAATCGGAACACTATTGCGGCATTGGATATCGGTTCTTCTAAGGTGTGTTGCATTATCGCTCATGTGATGAAAGATAAGCGGCTGAAAATTGTCGGCTATGGCTATAATGCTTCCAACGGTATCAAAAACGGAGTTATTACCGACATCAATCAGGCAACAATTTCTGTGTGTAATGCGGTTGAAGATGCCGAGCAAAAAGCCAATGAACGTATTGACAGTGTCATTTTGAATGTTTCAGGCTCAAAAACATCAAGTTTGTTGCAAAATACATCGGTGGCTTTGAAGAAAAATCGTCCGGTTACGGTTGAAGATATCAATAAACTGATTGCCAAAGGAACAAATAAAGTTAATGCCGGCGGCAATAATGAAATTATTCATTGCGCGGCAACAACCTACAAAATAGATCACGGCGAGGATATTAAAGACCCGCTGAATATTTACGGTGAAGAATTATCGGTTAATATTTTGCTTGGAATGTATCCGTCAAGCTTGTATCGCAATTTATCGTCCGTTGTTGAAGCATCTCATTTAGACATAGGCAATAAAGTTCTGACGGCTTATGCTTCCGGTTTGGCTTGTATGGTTGATGATGAGCGAGAATATGGTGCGACTATTGTTGATATTGGGGGTGGGACAACCAGTATTGCTACATTTAAAAACGGCTTTCCAATTGCATTTTCCACTTTGCCGGTTGGCGGGATAAATATTACGCGCGACATTACTCAAGGGTTGACAACCTCGTTTGCTCATGCCGAAGATTTAAAAATCAGAAGCGGATGTGCCTTCGGGGTTTCGCAAGATGAATATGAAAACATCAATGTTTATCCGCTGGGTGAAGAAGATGACAGTTCCATTCGGCAAATGCACCGTTCGGATTTAATAAAGATTATTGCACCGCGTGTAGAAGAAATGTTTGAGTTAATTAACAAAAAACTAGATGCGCATGGGCTAAAAGGGCAGCAGAATCACCGCGTTGTTTTAACAGGCGGTTGCAGCCAGTTGCCGGGGATTCGTGCCGTGGCAAATTTGATATTGGATAAGCAAGTGCGTTTGGGCGGACCGCGCAATATTATCGGCGCGCCGGAACATTTGAATAATAACCCGATTTTTTCAACTGCGCTCGGCATGTTGTTATTTGAAATCAATAATATGGAGCGCAAACCTAAAAAAACAATTACCCGACCGGCAGGCGAAGGCGGAAAAATTTCTAAAATATTTAATTGGTTGCGTCAAAATTCTTAAAATTGGTAACTAAAACTTAATTTATTACGCTTATATAATAAGATATAATTGTAATAAGTCAGACGGGAGATAAATATATGTCCATAAAATTAGGAGTAGCAGAAAGTTCAGTTTCGTATTTGAAGCCGCGTATTGCCGTTGTTGGCGTTGGCGGTGGTGGCGGTAATGCCGTTAATAATATGATTTCGCAAAATTTGGAAGGTGTTGATTTTATTGTTGCCAATACAGATGCGCAGGCTTTGGCACATTCTGCAGCCAGCCAAAAAATCCAGCTTGGACTTGAAATTACACAAGGTTTGGGTGCCGGCGCACGTCCGGAAGTTGGTAAAATGGCGGCAGAAGAAGCTCGCGATAAAATTGCCGAAATTTTAGAAGGTGTAAATATGGTATTCATTACGGCAGGTATGGGCGGAGGTACCGGTTCCGGTGCAGCTCCTGTTGTGGCGCATATTGCCAAAGAAAAGGGAATACTGACTGTCGGTGTGGTTACCAAGCCGTTTAGTTTTGAGGGTAAGAAACGTATGGAAATTGCCGAAAGTGCTCTTGCTAATTTTACCAAAGAAGTTGACAGTATCATTATTATTCCAAACCAAAACTTGTTCCGTATTGCCGATGAAAATACCACATTGGCAGATGCATTTAAATTAGCGGATAATGTGCTTTATTCCGGTGTTCGTTCCATTACTGATTTAATGATGATGCCGGGGTTGATTAACCTTGACTTTGCTGATGTGAAGAACATTATGCAAGATAAAGGCAAGGCTATAATGGGAACCGGTGAAGCTGAAGGTAAAGGTCGTGCCAAAGAAGCGGCAAGTATGGCATTAGCCAACCCGCTTTTAGATGATTGTTCTATGCTTGGTGCCAAAGGTGTATTGATTAACATTACCGGCGGAACAGATATTACATTACCGGAACTTGACGAAGCGGCAAACACAATTAAGGAAGCCGTTGGTGATGATGCCAATATCATTTTCGGTTCAAGTTTTGACGACAGTTTGTCGGGAAAGATTCGCGTTTCTATTGTTGTTACTGGCATTAACGATGATAATTTACCGCAACCTGAAGTTAAAAAGACTCGTATGCCGGAGCCGTCACTGATTGACCAAAGTTATGACGATTCAACATTTGTTCCGACAGTGATGCCGGTTATGGAACAGCAAACACCGATTCAAGAGCCGGAAACAACACCAAATATGCCGACCGAAGAAGAACAAGAACCGGTATTTACGCCAACAATGCCTCAAGATTTTGAAGAACCTAAATCGGCCCAAGAAGATGATTTTGATTTTACAACTGCCGATTTACCGGTGTTTGGGGAGCCGGAACCGGTTGACAATGAACCGTTACCGCAAGATGACGATTTGATGCGTGATTTTGCCGGTCTTGATAAATCGGACGAATTACCGGAAGTTCCGCAGGCTTCGGCTTTGTTTTCAGCAATTATGAAGAACAACAAAGAGCCGGAAGATGACAATGTGGACATTGATTTTGATGTGTTGTCAAATAAAGATGCCAATTTCTTCTCTAGCGATACATCTATTCAAAATGTTCCGGTAAAAACAGAAGAAGAACCTGAGTTGTTTAATGACAATGATGTCTCGGTCTTCCGTGATGAAAAAGCACCGGAAGAAACAGCCCCTGTGGTTGAAGAAACACCGGCGTCACGTCCGACTTCGTTCATTGACCGCTTTATAGGTATTCGTGCACGCAAAAAAAATGCCGAAGAGGCTAAACCTGAAGTCAAATTTGAAGAAGAAACATCGGTAAATAATGCTATTGATGACATTGAACTTTCAGATGATGATTTGGATATTCCGTCATTTTTACGCAGAAAATAGAAATTATTAGATATTAAATGAAAAAACTTCCGTATGAGCGGAAGTTTTTTTTACAAAGATAACAAAAAAGTCTTGCGCCCAAAGCGGGGACAAGACTTTGATTGTTTTACAGATTGAGGCTACTTACAGATAGCCGATCAGGCGCACCTTGGCCGGCTTGCGGTTGTCATAGGTGGCATCGTCGGCCTTGTCGTTCTTCACCTCACCGCACCAGTATGCCACACCGCTCCACTCGTGACCGTTAAGCCAATACTTACCCTCGAACTCGGGCTGATGGAGCTCCCTAAGCTTGGCGTTCAGCTCCGGCATAATGTTACGCCAGAGTTCGTAGGTATTCGCTCCCGGCAGTTTATCCTTCTTCTCAACGGGATATTCCTGCGGGCCACTCTCTTTGAACTCCACATAGGTAGTAGACTTCTTCAGCGGGAAGATGCCGATCGGCTTCATATCCTTCCCCTTATCAAAGGGAACGCGTTGAGCCACACCGTCTTCCACAACCAACAGGTCGAAATCTTCCATACACTTCGGGCGCAGAGCAGCCAAGCGAGCCTGCTTAAGTTCCTCGAAAGTAATACCATTCTCACGCATCTTGTTAAAGATGTCTTCAATGATTTGTTTTTTGTTCATAATAATGTTGAATTAAAGGGTTATTTAAATTGTAAACTAAACACAGGATTCATTCTTATGCATTTTTTGACAAAAGTCAAGTGCTTTTTTAAAAATTTTTATTTTTCTGTAACTGCTCAATCTGATATTCGCGCCATTTGGTGGCAAAAGTGGCATTTTTAGGCAACTTGTCAAAATTCGGCATATCGGTGGCTTTAAGCGAAGAAAGGATGACAAAAACTTGCCGGCAGAGTTCAACCGCCTTTTTATAGTAAGCCTGTTCTTCGATGCTAGGCTCTAAAGCGCGGCCGCACATATCACAAAAGCTGACTTTTATCAGCAGATTAAGCAAATTTTCATCACGGAAATCATTGGTTACAGCGGCGACAAAGTCTCGCAATTTACCAAGGCGCATATCAGGGACTTTAAAAAAACGCATGTGGTAAAGGGCCGCAGTATAAGCCGCCTGCGTAAATGCTTTAGGAACTTTTAGGCGTTTACCGATTTTTTGCACTATATGAGCACCGTTAATATCGTGCATATAATGGTGGGGTAAAACTTCTTTTTCGGTTTTGATTTTGCCGATGTCATGCAATAGCAAAGCATATTTGGTCAGCGGCGGTAATTTTTCCCCCTTTTCTAAAACCAGAATCGTATGATTGCCGCTGTTGCCTTCAGGGTGATATTGCAATATTTCCGGCATTTGCCACAATTTATCAACTTCAGGCAAAATAACTTTCAAAGCGCCGCAATCGCGCATAGCCAAAATAAATTTGCTGAAATGTTTTGTATTAAGCGCCTTATATATTTCTTGCCAAACCCGCTCAGCCGTCAAGTGTTTAAGCATGCCCTCGCCGACCATTTTTTGCGCCAATTCCATCGTTTCCGGCGCTATGGTAAAATCAAGTTGCGCGGCAAAACGGCACATACGTAACACTCGCAAAGGGTCTTCAACAAAGTGTTCTGAGTTTATATGGCGAATGATTTTATTTTCAATATCTTTTTTACCGCCGACCAAATCTATAATTTCAGCGCTCTCCAAATCGTAAACCAGCGCATTGCAGGTAAAGTCGCGCCGAACAACATCTTCTTCCAAAGTAACAGAAGCATCAAACACAAACTTAAAATCGGTATGTTTGTCACCGGTTTTGATTTCTTTACGCGCTAAAGCATATTCCTCTTTGGTTTTGGGGTGCAAAAACACCGGAAAATCTTTGCCGACACACTCAAAACCCTTTGCCAGCATTTCTTCGCATGTTCCACCCACCACCACAAAATCTCTGTCTTGCGGCTCTATGTTGCGCACCATATCTCGCACCGCACCGCCAACCATATATATTTGCATATCATCTCCCTTGTGTTTTATATATACGCTATTGAGTGTTGGCTTGGCAAGCAAAAATCTTAAAGATTTATACACTATTTATGACATACAATGTTACAAAAATGTGAAAATTTGCCCATGTTCTGTTTTGAGTATGGTAATTTTTGCAAGCTTGTGCTATGGTAAGGTATAACATAGTGTAATAACGGAGATTATTGATATGTATATATGGATTTTGCTGGCAACGATTATGATAGCTTTGAGCTTTTTTAATTTGTCGCCGCGCCAAGATAAAGATAATACATTCAGTGAGATTAAAGCCGCTTCTTTGGTGACGCGCTTTAAGGTTGAAAATTTGGCCGTTATGCGCTATTTGCAGTGCGATACCCTTTTGCGCTTACATACCAAAGAGTGGGATACTCGCCAATCTCCACCATATAAGGTTGATATTACCAATCCGAATCCGTTTGATTTCGATTATACAAGTTTAACAGATGTTTTGCCGACCGGCTATAAGCCGAATGTGGTGGCTTTGGATGCTAAACACTATTTATATTGTATGGATAAACCGGTTGAGAATAGTGAAGCTCAAAATTTGGAAGTTTGTCGTTTTGGTTCTACCATATACCCGACATACGCCGTTTCTTTTGCTAAAATACCTGAACGATGGCTTTCCAAAGACGGGAAAAATACCCCGCTTCCGGCATTTGTTAATTTTCTGACCGATAAGGCTCAATTTGGCGGCATTGCCGGTTATACGGAATGTTTTGCCGACGGAACATGTGCCTTAAAAGGGGGAACAGCGCGGCATGTTGTTGCCAACATTGATGACAATACCAATAAAACCGGTGATATTGAAGTCAATTTGATAGCCCGTGATTCGGTTTTGTGGCAAAATAGCGAATTTAAAAGTATGTGCGGCTACAATAAACCTTGTATGTTTATGTATCGGATGATGCCGACAACCGATGAAAAAGCCTATTGTCAAAGGCTGCTGACCGATATGTGGAATGAACCGCCTGATAATAATACAAATAATTAGACAATGCGGCAGAAAGAATGTTTTAGGAGAACGACCATGAAAAAGAAAAATAATCAAACAGCAAAAATAATGCAACAGGGCGGATTGATGATTGAAGCTCTGGCTATGCTGGGCTTAATTGCCGTTGTGACTCCGACAATGTATAAAAAGTCGGCAGAACGCACGTTGGAGGTGGAAGATATTAACACCGCAACAACGGTTCGAACCTATATGAACGCTGCCGAAGCCTATATTGCCAACAATTACGGCGATTTAATGGTTAATGAGTTTTCTACCCGTAATGAAGAAGGTAAACTTGTACCTGTTGCCAGCGGCAGTAAAGTGGTAACGGTTACGCCTGAACAAATGGCGGCATACCTGCCTTACAAATTTGACACCAATCGTTCTCTTTATGACTATAACACGCCGCAAGTGCGCATTGTAAATAATGGCACAAACCTAACGGCGTTTGCCTTGTTTCCGGCCAAACAAGATGCCGCTAACGGCATTGGGCAAGAAAGAACATCGCGTATTGCCTCGCTCATCGGTGCCAACGGCGGTTATATGCCGGATGCCAACACAGCGCGCGGTGTCGGCGGAATTTGGAATTTAGACCAAGAAACAATGAATAAGGTGTTTAATGGTGTGGCGCATAATCAATATTCGCTTGTGGCTGCTTCATCAAATGTTATCAGTGATGTTAACGGTGGCGAGTTGGATAATGATAAATACCTGCAACGCACGCTGGAAGGTGACCCGAATAATCCGGAAAGCTACAAAGATCAGCTGTGGCGCAACACTATGCATACGGACTTGTATATGGGCAATCATCTGCAAGGTGAAACACAATCTATTCACTCTAGTTTACGTCAACGTAATAGTATTCGTGATGTTAAAAGTTTAATTATCGGTGCCGAAAAAGCTCCAACAACCACCTCAACAGATGCAGCAGGTAAGGTCAAAACCTCTGAAAGCGCTAATAATGGTTTATATATTGCCGGAACAGACGGACAAGACTATGCCGATGCTTATATCGGTGGAGCATTACGCGCTACGGCAGAACAATTTGTGGTCACGGCTAAAGGCACAAACAATGCTACAACAGGCACTCAAATGTTGTTTGGCAAAAACGGAACAGAATATAATTTTGAAGTTGATGAAAACGGTGATATTTATGACTATGGTCATAAAGGTATGCTGTATAATCGCTTCAAAGAAGAAAATGATAATATTGTTGATATTGCCGGTAATGTGATTGAAATCAGCAATCCAAACGGCATTTTGAATATGCATATTATGGATAATGACACATTCCACGTCTATCAAAATATTAACGGTTCCGGTGAAGCAACTGATATGCAAATGGACCTTATGAAAAACGGCTACAAAGGCGTTTATAATCGCGAAGGCTTAGATTCTATTGGTAATGCTATTGGTCCTAAATATAACAACAGACCGCCGTTTCCGGTCCATGTCGGTTCCAATATGGCTGTTGAAGGTGTGTTGGCTGCCGGACAAATTGACACTCAGCATTTACGCACAGCCAGTTTCACTTCCGGTTCAGAAAAAATTGATGATGAATATAAATGGCTAACAGTTGATAAAAACGGTGTTCGTTTACGTGATCCGGCAAAAAGAAACCATATTGATACGAACACGGCGACTGATGTTGGCTACGGAACTTCTTTGATTACAGATAAAGATAAAATTGCCCTGCGTGTCGGCACATCATCTTCCACCAACATAAATGCTAATACCGGACTAGATGGACATCCCGGACAATTGGTTTTACGTGATACCAGCGGTAAGGCTCAAATAACAGGACAAGCAAACGAAATCGGCTTTAATGCTACCGATAGGGATGGTGCTCCCGGATATGTTCATGCCCGTAACAGCAAAGTTCAAGTCATGGTGGGGAGTAATACCGATACAGGGAATTATTCCGGTGAAATTAAGTTTAGTGGCTTAAACGAAACAGGGACAGATAATAAAAATGCCAACTATCGTGTGCGTCAATTGGGAGGACATACCGATTTAGAGGGAGCTAATTTGCATATTCTGAATGAAAATGATAAGCCGGTATTCTCTGTTCGTGGTAATGCCAATGAAAATGACGGCAAATTCAATAATGATTATACCAAAGGTTCCAGAACGAATAATTCATATGATGTTGCCTCTCATGGTAAGGCATTATTTACGAGCAATCGACAAGACATAACTGATGGTGACATCAAATATATGTCAGTAGGTACATATAATGATGAAGCTGGTGTCAATATTGTAGCTGAGGGTAAAACAGCTACTGATGCTGTTCAAAATGTTTTGATTGTAGACCAGTCCGAAGATGTTGATTCGACTAAATTACCGGATTCTGCAATTTCAACCACACAATACACTTCGGGTGGCACCAGCACCACAGCTGTCAGTCAAACCGCTGTAGCCGGTGAACCGGGAACGGTGTATATCCGTAAAGGTATGATTGATATTGTCGGTGAAGGCAATAGAAATGCCTCCAAGGCCTATTTAGCTCATGAAGGCGCTGGTGTTGTTCGTGCCGGTCGTTTTGTCGCAAATAATGTGGATTCCAATGGACACGCCTATAAGGTTCCAACCAAATTAACACCTAACGAATATAATCTGTATAATGGAAGCGGTACAACTCGTTATGATACCTATATGGTTAATCCGGCATATACATCGGTGATGAATGATATTAAATTAGCTTCTCGCGGCGGAGCTCGTTTGAGCGATATTTTACCGGACTTTATTAATAAAGGTATTTATGTGGCAAATAATACAAATAAAAACTTTCCAAGCTTTAATGGTTGGGGTAGTATTTCATATAATACGCAAACAGATCCTAATGGTGAAGTTACGCCTTATTTAGGTGGTGTACCTGCACCGCAATGCCCGCCGGGATATGGCCGAGTGATTACGGTTGCTCCAACTGGATTTAAAATGGCTCAAGCCGGTGGAATTGAACTAAAAGGTGATAAATTTGTGGTTACAGAATATGAAAACGGACCGGGAACAGCTTTTCAAAGTGAAGGCAGTTACAATTCTGTTAAAGATAAATTTACAGAAAAAAATGGTAAGCGAGAAGCTGATAATTTTATGCCGAATTATCAAAAATTGCGTTCTGATTTGGAAGGCCAGGCAACCTTAAAATTAAGCGGTTCATTTTCAGAGAATTGGTATGAGCGCTCCACCGGTGCCAGTGGTACAATGAACGTCAATATCAATAATGATTTCACCTTAAGTAATATGACTAACAACTTTCCTATAAAAATGTGTGATCAAACAAAGACAAATACAGATGGTAAAGATTGTGAGCTGATAGACACTTATGTTTTAAGTTCCAACAGTAAGAACAGTTTTAAGCCTCTATTATTCCAACAAAGTACATATCTAAAAACATTGGTGGTTCCGCTTTGTTCTGGTTCATCTACACAATATGGGCAAAATTGTAAGGGAGACGGAAACTACACCCAAGGTTGGGCTGTGCTGATGGGTTTTATTTATCCGGAAAACCTTTATAAGGGAGTTATTGACGCAGTTGGAGCTCATCAATTAGCGCAAGAAACCTCCACTGGGACAAAATGGTACTGGAATATCTTCCCTGTTCTCAGAGGTTCTCTGGAAGCTTATGCAACTGTATATTGTCACTATGATAGAACAAATATCTGGAAAGGATATAATGAAGCTGACGGTTATGATTATATGAACGCGGCAACAGGCTTTACACCGAAGGATAGCGGACGTCGTCAAAAACTTAATGACCCAACACTGAAATACAATGAATTGTGGTAATCCTTACGGTTTTTCTCGTATTCATTCGCAGGCGACTATTATTTTCCACTGTCATTCTTGAACCGTTAGGTTCGAGAATCTCTGAACGACAGTTCAGCTCGTTACCGCGCTAAAGTGCGGAGATCCTCGGCTTCATTTCATTCCGCCAAGGATGACAGGGGAAAAAGAAACAGTGTTCATTTAGGGATAATAAGAAAAAATTTATATCTTTATGTGACAGAATTTGCGCAATTTTTAATTTTTTACTTGAAAATTTTATCTTTGGTGATAAATTGTCACCAGTTTTTTTGAAACTTTATGCCCGTGCGGGGCTGTCCGCACATCAAATATAGAATTTTAAGGAGAATAATAAATGGTTGTTCGCGTAGGTATTAACGGATTTGGTCGTATTGGCCGCTTGGTTTTCCGTGCCGCTCAACAAAGAAATGATATTGAAATCGTTGGCATCAATGACTTAATTGATGTTGATTATATGGCTTATATGCTCAAATATGACACAATGCATGGTCGCTTTGACGGCACTGTTGAAGTTAAAGACGGCAAATTGGTTGTGAACGGTAAAGCTATTCGCGTAACAGCCGAAAAGAATCCGGCAGACTTGAAATGGGGTGAAATCGGGGCAGAATATGTTGTTGAATCTACCGGTTTGTTCCTCACCAAAGAAAAAGCACAAGGTCATATTGACGCCGGTGCTAAATATGTTGTTATGTCGGCACCTTCTAAAGATGATACACCGATGTTCGTTTGCGGTGTTAATACCGATTCTTACGTTAAAGGCACACAGTTTGTTTCTAACGCTTCTTGCACCACAAACTGCTTGGCGCCGATTGCCAAAGTTTTGAATGATACTTTTGGGATTAAAGAAGGTTTGATGACAACTGTTCACTCTACAACAGCTACTCAAAAAACCGTTGATGGTCCGTCAGTTAAAGATTGGCGCGGCGGTCGTGCTGCTTCCGGCAACATTATTCCGTCTTCTACCGGTGCGGCTAAAGCAGTTGGTAAGGTGATTCCGGCTTTGAACGGTAAATTAACGGGTATGTCTATGCGTGTTCCGACTTTGGATGTTTCTGTTGTTGACTTGACAGCCAATTTGGTTAAACCGGCTACTTATGAAGAAATTTGTGCCGCTATGAAAAAAGCTTCGGAAGGCGAATTAAAGGGCATTTTGGGCTATACTGAAGATGCTGTTGTTTCGTCAGACTTCTTGGGCGATTCTCACACCTCTATTTTTGATGCCAAAGCCGGCATTCAATTAACAGATACGTTTGTTAAAGTTATCAGCTGGTATGATAACGAATGGGGTTATTCAAACAAAGTTCTTGACCTTGTTGCTCACATGGCAAAGGTTAACGGCTAATTACAATAACTAAAGTTTCCCCGCCAAAACAGTATGTGAATGCTGAAATTGACGGGGAACATTGTTTAATTAAAAGGAATAAAACAGATGGAATATAGAACAATAGAAGATTTGGGAAATTTGAACGGCAAAGTTGCCATGCTTCGTGCCGATTTGAATGTCCCGATGGATGAAAATTTTCATGTAACTAACACGGCTCGTATTGACCGCACCGTTCCGACAATTAAAACTTTGATGCAGAAAGGTGCTAAAGTGGTGGTTATTTCTCACTTTGGGCGTCCGGAAGGCAAAGGTGATGTTAAAAATTCGCTTTCGCATGTTGCGCCGGAATTGGAAAAAGCATTGGGTAACAAGGTTGTTTTTGTTGATGATTGCATTGGCGAAAAAGTTGCCGATGCCGTTAAAAATATGAAGGCTGATGAAGTTTTGCTTCTTGAAAATCTTCGTTATTATGATGAAGAAAAGAAAGGAAATGAAGCTTGGGCGGCTGAATTGGTTAAACCGGCTGATGTTTATGTTTCTGATGCTTTTTCAACAGCTCACCGCGCGCATGCTTCTATGGTTGCGGCGCCAAAGTTGCGTCCATCGGCTATGGGGTTATTGATGGCCGAAGAAGTTAATGCCTTAACAACAGGGTTGAATAATCCGAAACGTCCGCTAATGGCTGTTGTCGGCGGTTCTAAAGTTTCCACCAAGCTCGATTTATTGAACAATTTAGTCAAAAAGGTTGATAAATTGGTTATTGCCGGTGGTATGGCGCATACTTTCTTGAAGGTTAAGGGGGCGGCCGGTATCAATACCGAAAATTCACTCGTTCAGATGGATATGCTTGATACTGCTAAACAAATTTTGGAAACAGCAAAAGCCAATAACTGCGAAGTTTTGTTACCGCTTGACTTGGTTTGGGCTAAAGAATTTGCAGCACATGCCGAACATCAAACGGTTGATCCGGATAATATTCCGTCCGGTGGAACTTTGCTTGATGTTGGCGAAAAAACAATTGCACATATCAACGCTAAATTAGATGAATGCAAAACTGTTGTTTGGAATGGTCCGCTCGGTGCGTTTGAATTAAAACCGTTTGATAATGCAACGAACAAAGTGGCTCAACATGCTGCAGAATTAACGGTTGCCGGTAAATTAACCACGGTTGCTGGCGGCGGTGATACGGTTTCGGCTCTGGCTAATGCCGGTGTGGCTGATAAGTTCAGCTATATTTCGACAGCAGGCGGTGCTTTCCTTGAATGGATGGAAGGTAAAGAATTGCCGGGCGTTATCATTATGCGCAAAGCTGCATAATATTTTCTACTCATTGGCGAGTTGACTTATGTGCTTTTTTTTTTTTTTTTTTGTCAACTCGCTTTTGTTTTATCCGCCTTGACGTTTTTAAGTTTATTATAGATTTTAACTAAACACTAAAAGGGAGATCGCATCGATCTCCCTTTTTAATGTGCCGGCTTTTTTTATTCTTCATCGCCAAATTCTTTTTCAATTTCATCTTCGGCATTGTATTCTTCACCAAATTCATCATCTATTTCATTTGCCGCTGCTTC
>OMQE01000104.1 GCA_900313155.1 uncultured Rhodospirillaceae bacterium
ACCGAACCTGCTGCCAATCCTTCTTTGGTTTGGCGCATTTCTTTGGCGCTGGAAAGACGAGAAAGCATTTTTACATTAAGCGGAAATCCTTGCATACGTTCAACAAAATTCAAATAATGTTGCCGCGCCAACAATGTTGTCGGCACAACCAACGCCACTTGAGCACCGCTCATTGCCACGGTGAAAGCCGCTCTTAAGGCCACTTCGGTCTTGCCAAAACCGACATCTCCACAAACCAAACGGTCCATCGGTTCACCGGCACCTAAATCTTGTAACACATCATGAATGGCGTGCAACTGGTCGTCTGTTTCGCTAAACGGGAAACGAGCGCAAAATTCATCATAAGCACCGCTTGGCACAATATAACTATCTGCCGATTTTAAGTGTCTCTCGGCAGCCACACGTATCAATTTTTCGGCAATATCTTTGATTTTTTCTTTAACTTTAGCCTTTTTGGCCTGCCAAGCTTGTCCGCCTAAAACATCCAGTTGAATATTAGCATCATCAGAACCATAACGCGAAATAACATCAATATTTTCAACCGGCACAAACAGCTTGTCATCGTGAGCATATTGCAGCTTAATACAGTCATGTGGCGCCCCGCCGGCCATAATATTTTCAAGCCCCATAAAACGACCAATGCCGTGCTCAATATGCACCACCAACTCACCGACCGAAAGTGCCGAAACATCAGCAATAATATCTTTAGAGGTAACTTTTCTGGCTTTACGGTGCTGACGCTCGCCCAAAATATCTTGTTCCGAAACTAAACAATATTCGCTGTCACGAAAGCCATGTGCCAAATCAGCGATAATAACCGCAATTTTTTTCTGAGCGCAAAGTTTTTCCGCCATTGCCCAATTTTCAGCCGGTGCAATATCTTTGATGTTATATTCCTGCATCATATTCATCAAACGCTCACGAGAACCTTCGGTGTAGCAACAAATAATCCGCTTTAATTTTCCGTTTTCAATCAAATAATTTTGCAATTCTTCATACAAAGCGGCAATACTGATATGTTTGTTATGGGCAAAATTACGCCCCGGAACGGTTTGCATATCAATAATATCAGAGCTCTGCGGTAAAGAAAGCGCATTTAAGCGCACCGCTTGCCGTTCATTGAGCTTAATGCCAAATTGTTCGTTATTGATATACATTTTTTCCGGCGGCAATGGGCGATAGATTTCTTCTTCGGTGGCTTTTTTCTTAACATTCAGTGCTTCCATACGTGCTTCATAATAATCGCGAATACCATCAGTTTTGACCTTAGCGGCATCTTCAATATTTTTACCGGCAACCACCAATGCGTTTGGCAAATAGTCAAACAGCGTTGGTAAAGCCGCTTCGTAAAACAACGGGAGCCAATTTTCCAAACCGATATATTTTCGTCCCTCTGAAATTGCTTCATAAAGCTCATCATGCATACCTCCGGCTCCGAAAGTTTCTCGATAATTTTCGCGAAAATGCCGAATGGTGTTAGCATCCAAAATCACCTCGTTTGCCACTTGGAAGCAATATTGTTCCAAATTACCGATAGTGCGTTGACTAACGGCATCAAAGGTGCGAATACGTTCCACCTCATCATCAAACAAATCTATTCGTATCGGATTTTCCACACCGCTCGGAAAAATATCGATAATATCACCGCGCACGGCATACTCGCCGGCTTCCATCACCTGTTCAACACGTGTATAGCCATTCACAGAGACATAATGCAGAAAGTTGTCAAAGTTCAGTTTTTCACCAACTTTGATTTGTTTTTGAGCATTCCGAAAAATTTTGGCCGGTGCCAATTTTTGTAAAACCGCGCCAACACTGGTAATAACCACAAAAGATTTTTTTTCGTCGGCAAAAATAATTTTAGACAGCGTTTCCACTCGCTTTGCCGTAATGGCGCTGTTCGGCGAGACACGGTCATAAGGCACGGTATCCCACGCCGGAAATTCCAATATTTCGACTTGCGGTTCAATATTATGCAACAAAGCAGCTGTTTGTGCCAAAGTAATACCATCACTGGCAATATACAAAATACGCCCATATTTTTTCAGCATCTGTCGCAGTGCAAAAGCATCATAACCGTCACATACATTGGTCAGCGTCTTATTTTTCCAGTCGTTCACATCTTTTTGCATAATTCTAGCTTTCGTATTTACAAACTAGGTTAGAATATATACAATGTGCAAAATATCGCAACAAAAAAGAAGACAAATTAACAATGCGCCCAAGTATTTTATATGCCCTATTCTCACCAATCAACACCTTAACGGGAGTTGGACCGCGCTATGCGCAATTGGTGGCAAATTTGTGCGGACCGAAAATTGTAGACTTGTTGTGGCATTTGCCGGTTAACATTATTGACAGGCGCTGTGGTGTGCCGCTAAACCACGCACAAAACGGACAACTGTGGACAGGGAAAGTGCGGGTTGTGGAACACATACCCCCGAAAACAAAAAAACATCCGTATCGCATTGTGGTTGAAGACGCAACCGAACAGCTTATTTTGACATTTTTCAAAACCTATGGCGATAGCTTGAGCAAGCAATTTCCGGTAGGGGGCGAAAAAATTATCAGCGGTAAAATAGAAATTTTCAACGGTTCATTACAAATGGCGCATCCGGAATATGTTGTTGATACCACAACACCGGAGCAAATGCCACAAGTTGAACCGGTCTATCCGCTCACAGCCGGTGTGACCAATAAAATGCTCAATAAATTACAAAAACAGGCACTGCATTGTGTGCCGAAAATGCCGGAGTGGCTCGATGAAAATTTGCTTAAAACGCAAAAATGGGAAGATTTTGCTTCATCAGTAAAAAAAGTTCATCAACCTCAAAATTTTACCGATTTACAGCCAGATTCGCCTGCAAGACGGCGCTTGGCTTATGATGAATTATTAGCAAATCAACTTTCACTGGCTATCGTGCGCGGACGCCTCAAAAAACAGCAAGGACGAATGTTGCAAGGCAACGGAAGTCTGAAAGAAAAATTGCAAAATATTCTCCCGTTTGCTTTAACAAATGCCCAAAAACGAGTGATTGCAGAAATTGAGAGTGATATGTTTGCACCTTATCGTATGTCGCGTCTGTTACAAGGAGATGTGGGTAGCGGCAAAACTGTTGTGGCACTG
>OMQE01000106.1 GCA_900313155.1 uncultured Rhodospirillaceae bacterium
TATTGTAAAATCAAAGCATTATACTTTCATGAAAAATATATTGACAAAATTGCGGAATGGAGCTAAGATTATCATAATTAAACGGTCATTATTTTCTATCATTTAACACAAAATCGCCAAGGCGGGTGTTGTCACCTGTTTAATACAACAGGCGCCGTAGATACAAAAAAACTCGCCAATTTACGGCGAGTTTTTTTAGGTTTATTTTTCCCGTTTTTTGAAGTGTTCCAGCCAATGTATGTCGTATTGACCATCTAAATATTCCGGCTGAGAAATAATTTCCTGATGTAACGGAATTGTGGTTTTCACGCCCATAATCACAAATTCCTCCAACGCTCGACGCAAACGCATCAGCGCGGCATTTCTGGAACCGGCATGCACAATCAATTTAGCAATCATGCTGTCGTAAAACGGCGGAATTTGATAACCGGAATAAATTTCCGAATCAACCCGCACGCCTAAACCACCCGGCGCATGCCATTCTTCAATCTTTCCGGGGCAAGGCACAAACGTTTCCGGATCTTCGGCATTGATACGACATTCAATAGCATGACCGTTGAATTTGATATCTGCTTGCGTATATCCGAGCCGAGCACCGGCAGCAACCCGAATTTGCTCTTTAACGATATCTATACCTGTTACCGCTTCGGTTATCGGGTGTTCTACCTGCAGACGCGTATTCATTTCCATAAAGTAGAATTTGCCGTTTTCATACAAAAATTCCAATGTTCCGGCATTGCAGTAGCCGATTTTTTGCATGGCTTTGCGTACAATTTCGCCAATTTCATGACGCTGTTGTTCATTCAAAGCCGGTGACGGACATTCCTCAATCACTTTCTGATTATTACGCTGAATGGAACAATCTCGTTCGCCTAAATGCACCACATTACCATACTTATCTGCCAAAACCTGCATTTCAATATGGCGCGGATGTTGTAAATATTTTTCCATATAAACCACATCGCTCGGAAAAGATGCCTTTGCTTCAGCTTTAGCCATTGTAAAAGCTTCTTCAATATCATCATCGGAAAAAGCAATTTTCATACCCTTTCCGCCGCCACCGTCTTTAGCCTTAATGATAATCGGATAACCTATTTCATTTGCCCAATGCTTGGCATCTGCCACCGACTCCAATGCCGGCGAGCCTTCGGTTATTGGTAATCCTGCTTCTTTAGCGGCTTTGCGTGCGGTAATTTTGTCGCCCATCAGGCGCATTTGCTCCACAGTCGGACCTATAAAAGTTATGCCGTGTTTTTCTACCATTTCGGCAAAATCAGCATTTTCAGAAAGAAAACCATACCCCGGATGAATGGCATCAGCGCCGGTAATAATTGCCGCCGAAATAATAGCCGGTTTGTTCAAATAAGACTCCGACGAACGCGCCGGACCAATGCAAACCGCCTCATCTGCCAAGCGCACATGCATAGCGTTAGCATCGGCTTCGGAATGCACCGCCACCGTGCGAATCCCCATTTCGCGGCAAGCACGATGAATACGCAGTGCCACTTCACCTCGGTTCGCAATCAAAATTTTTTCAAACATGTCTTTGTTCCCGATTTGTTATTCAATAATCACCAGTGGTTCGCCATATTCTACCGGATCGCCGGCTTCAACCAAAACTTTGGTAACCTTACCGCTTTTATGAGCCTTAACCGGATTAAAGGTTTTCATGGCTTCAATAAGGCAAACAGTGTCACCTTCGGTAACCATATCACCTACCTTAACATAGGTCGGCGAATTCGGGTTGCTGGACAAATACACCACACCCACCATTGGTGATTTAACGGCATTTGGGCTGTTAGCATAATCCGGTTCTTCTCTAACGTCTTCCGTTACTGCCGGCGCAGCCACAGGTTGCGCAACCACCGGCGCGCTTACCGGTGCATAAGTCGGTATTGCCGCACCGCTCAGCTCACGGGTGAGCGAAATTTTGCAATTTTCATCTTCGTAATTTAATCCTGTCAATTGATTTTTATCTAAAATTTCAGCCAATTTGCTGATAACTTTGGTATCTATCGGATTTGCCATTTTTATATCATCCTTTTTTATAAATTTAACATGAAATTATCTATACGCCTAATTTTCAAAAAAACAACAAAAATATGCAATTTTGCCCCAAAATTATGCAAAAATCGGCAAATTTTGATAAATTTCGGGCATTTTTTGCATTTTTTTTGATTTTTCAGTTTTGTATATTTTAAAAGCAAAAAGCGCCCTCAAACAGGCGCTCAATTTTTTCATTTCCGTTTTGTTTAGTAATAGGCAATAATGCGTGACGGATTGCCGTTAATCAGCAAGCAACGCTGACCGGCCGCCACCAAATTATCTGTTCCTTGGGTTACGCTATATATCTGCCCGCTATCGGTGCGTACCACATATTCATAACCGCCTTGGCTCATCATCTGGTCTTGAGCTAAATTGCCGATTAACATACCGGCCGCTGCACCACCGATAGCGCCCAAAGTGTGTGCGCTTCTGCCATGTCCGATGGTTGAACCGGCAACACCGCCGGCAACACCGCCGAGCATGGTTCCGGCAGAATTGTCATCACTATGCACATTCACCGAACGCACCGAAAGAACCGTACATGGAAAACTGTTAGCAGCTTGCCCAACAGACGAATAGCTGTAATCACTGCTGCCGATACGCGGTGCGCAAGCGCCCAAAATCATCATAGCAGACACCGCCGGAATAATGTAGTATAAATGTTTTTTCATGGTCAAAAGTCTCCTAAAAAACCGTTGTTCGTTTAACATATATAATTATCCATATAAAAACTGTTGTCAAGACTGGACATTTGAAAATGTTTGATATATAGTGCATAAGATTTAAAATTTATAACACAAATAACAGAGGGTAAAATGTTGAAAAGAACAAAAATTTCTAAATTGCTTGAAAGCGAGCAACCCATTGCCGAAGTTTTAATTAAAGGCTGGGTAAAAACCAAACGTGATGCCAAAGATTTTTCATTTATTGAAGTTAATGACGGCTCCGGCTTAAAAAATATTCAGGTTATCGCTAACAATACCCTCAATAATTATAGTGAAATCAGAAAGCTGACCACCGGTTCGTCGGTGGCAGTAAGCGGCGCACTCATCGAATCGGCCGGCGGTAAGCAAAAATATGAAATCAAAGCCGATAATATTGAAATTTACGGTTTTGCACCAGATGATTATCCGTTGCAAAAAAAAGGCATGAGTGACGAATTTTTGCGCACTGTGGCTCACCTTCGTCCGCGCACCAACAAATATGGTGCGGCGTTTCGCGTTCGTTCGCGCCTTTCGTATGCCATTCATAACTTTTTCCAAAGTCGCGGATTTGCTTATGTTCACACACCGCTGATTACCGCTTCGGATTGCGAAGGCGCCGGCGAAATGTTTCAGGTAACAACACTGGATTTAAAAAATCCTCCTTTATTACCAAACGGTGAAATCGATTACTCTAAAGATTTCTTTGGTAAAGAAGCGCGTTTAACGGTTTCGGGACAGCTTAACGGAGAAATGTATGCCTGTGCTTTGGGCGATATCTATACCTTCGGTCCAACCTTCAGAGCCGAAAATTCAAACACTCAACGTCATGCCGCCGAATTTTGGATGATTGAACCGGAAATGGCTTTTGCCGATATTCATGATGATATGGATTTAGCAGAAGATATGGTGCGCTATTTGGTTAAAGATATTATGGAAAATTGCGCTGATGATATTGAATTGTTCAATAAATTTGTTGACCCAACCTTAAAAGATACGTTGCAAAACATTGTTGATAACGGCTTTGCCCGCATTACCTACACGGAAGCAATTGAGATTATGAAAAAATCCGGTAAAAACTTTGAATATACACCGGAATACGGCATAGATTTACAAACCGAACATGAGCGCTTTTTGGCGGAAGAACACTTTAAGCGTCCGGTAATTGTGCGTGATTATCCCAAAGAGATTAAAGCCTTTTATATGCGCTTAAATGATGACGGA
>OMQE01000137.1 GCA_900313155.1 uncultured Rhodospirillaceae bacterium
AAATATTGTTCGAACACCGCCGGTCCTAATGTGTGTAACAGTTCGTCAGGGTCTTTCTTTTCTTTCAAAAAGATATAGCTGACCGAATATCCGGCGCGCAAAATCGGTAAAACTCTGTCAATAGAACGAATAGCTGCTTTAATACCTGCGCCGTCACCGTCAAAACATAAAATCGGATTCGGGCAAACTTTCCAAGCTTCCAAAACCTGTTCTTCCGTCAGGGCTGTTCCCAGAGGCGCCACAGCATAGTTAAAGCCGAAACTATCCAAGGCAATAACGTCCATATAACCTTCGCAAATAATCAGCCGTTTGTTTTGGTATGCCGGCTCGCGGGCATGTGTCATATTATAAAGAATCCGGCGTTTATTAAAAATCGGTGTTTCCGGTGAGTTCAGATATTTTGGCTGGCTGTTGTCCATAATCCGCCCGCCAAAGGCAATAATATTACCTTGTTTATCCATAATCGGAATCATAACACGGTCACGAAAAAAGTCGTGTGAAGGGCGAGATTTGTCTTCCGGCACAGCTATTAAGCCAAGCTCAGCCATATCTTGTTCCGAAACACCTTTGGAAGTTAATAACGCTTTCAACCCGTTATTATTAGGGGCATAACCTAAGCGAAATTTTTGAATTATTTCATCACTCAAACCGCGTTTTTCTTTAAAATAGCGCAATCCGTAAGCGCCAATCGGCATACGTAAATTTTTTTCGAAAAAAGCTGCCGCCATATCCATAATTTCGTATAACGACTTGCGTTTTTGGCTTTGTTCTTGGCTTTCTTTAGAAAATGCCGGCATTTGCAAACCGGCTTTATCGGCCAATTTTTTTACAGCTTCTATGAACGGTAAGCCGTCCGATTCCATAACAAACCGAACAATATCGCCATGTGCGCCGCAACCGAAACAATGGTAAAAACCTTTGCTTTCATTAATGGTAAATGACGGTGTTTTTTCGTGATGAAAAGGGCAAAGCCCCGTATATTCGCGTCCGCGTTTGGTCAACTTGACCTTTTGCCCAATAATATCGGCAATTGAAAGCCGACTGCGCAATTCATCTAAAAATTTTTGTAAATCATCCGTCATTTGAGGTTAAATTTTTATCCCAACAATTGCTTAATAAGGGCTGATGCGGCACCAAAATCCATTTGACCGGTGTATTTTGTTTTAAGCATACCCATTACCTTACCCATATCTTTAATACCGGCGGCACCGGTGGCAGATATAGCTTCTTTAATGGCTTCGGTAACTTCTTGGGCGCTCATTTGTTTCGGTAAAAAGCGGGAAATTACATCTATTTCGTCCTGTTCCTTGGCAGCTAAATCGGCTCTGTTGCTTTCGGTATAAATGCGAATGGACTCATTGCGTTGTTTAATCATGGTTTGCATCATTGCCAAAAGTTCGGTATCATCGGCTTTTTCTTTGCCTTTTCCGCGCGCTTCGACATCTTTTTCTTTTTGTCCGGCAATAATCAAACGGACAGCATTAACAGTTTTTGTATCTCTTTGTTTCATTGCTTCTTTTAAGCTATTTTGCAAATCTTCTCTTAACATTATTTTCTCCTTATTACTTAATTTATCTGCCATCAGAGGTAAAAGACAAACGAATTGTTTTTGCCTCGGCGGTTTTATTTTCCAACACCATAAAAAACATCGAACTCATACGCGGATTTAAGTCTTTTATAGAAAGCAATTTTGTTTGACTATCCAAGATTTCGCCATCATTAGTAGCTAAAACAGCCTTTATCGGCGGTAATTTTGCTTTATACGGTCCCTGATTGACCAGCTGACCGGATATTTCAACAAAATGTTTCTTTCCACGTTCAACAGGTGTGATGTTTAACTGTTCGAAGGTAACATTTTTAGCGTTATAAACACTATCCAAACTCAAGTTATTGTAAAAATTTTCCATAGACGGCACATAGCGCACAATTTCATAGCGATGATAGTAACCGATAAATACCGTGAACAGAGCGATAAGACATAAAATGAAACCGTTAAGTAAAAAAGGCGAAAAAAAGACCTGCATTTTACGCTTGGCAACATCTATCGGTTCCGTCACTTTATCTTGAGCCGAATCAGCCGTTTTGGCATAAACAGTATTTTCTGCTCCGATAAACAAACTCTCGGTGTTGTGTGACAAACGTTTGAACATGGTTTGAACATCTTGTTCAATATCTTCTTGGCTTTGCGATGGTAAAATTTTTTGCGCCTTAACCTTGTTATCTGGTTCCATATCTGATACATCTTTGGGATATACCGTCCATACGTTTCCGCATTCCACACATTTGAATCGCCGACCTTGTTCCGGTATTTTATCTGCCGCAATATTATATACGGCAACACATTTAGGACAACTTATTAACATCTTAACCTCTTTTTTTTACACTATATTCCAAAATTATGCAGAAGCAACGAAAAAAAGTATTTTATTAAAAAAATTATTGTTGTAACGTATGGAATAAGAAAACAAAGGAGTTTTTTATGACAGAAGCAACAGAATTACCGGCAATTATAGATTTACAAAATGTGGCCGTCGGATATGACGGTGTGGATATTTTAAATAATGTGCAAATAGCTTTGCAGTCCGGTTCGTTCACATTTATTACCGGTCGAAGCGGTGCCGGAAAAACAACCCTGCTGAGTATGCTTTATTTGGTTAAGAAACCGAGCAAGGGGATTTTGAAGGTTTTTGGGCAAAACGTTAATTTTTCTAACCGCGATACTTTGGCTGAAATGCGTCAACGTATCGGCGTGGTGTTTCAAGATTTCCGCCTGTTGGAAAATATGAGCGTTTACGATAATATTGCCTTACCGTTAAGGGTGCGCGGTATGCCTGAAAAGGAAATTTATCGGCGTGTGGTTGAACTGCTTCAATGGGTAGAACTGCACAAAAGCATATATAAGCAATGCAGCACACTTTCCGGCGGTGAAAAACAACGTGTAGCCATTGCCCGCGCCGTCATCAATCGGCCGGATATTTTGTTTGCCGACGAGCCAACCGGTAGTGTCGATTCCGAAATTGCCAATAAATTGATGAGATTGTTTGTAGAACTCAACAAAGTGGGCACAACCGTGATTATTGCCACTCACAATGAGCAATTAACATCTACATATAATTATCAACGAATTGATTTGCATAATGGTACAGCCAAGTTATATCCGGCTTTGCAACGTATATAAGGAGTGAAAAATGCGCAGAGATTTATTGATTGGGCAAAAACATGAAGTTCCGGCGGAAGACAACGATACGTCGATTTTTATGTATGTTCTGACTTCAATATACATGTATTTGTTTGTGGTTGTTTTAGCCATATTTATGGCGATAAACTCTATGGCCGGCAACTGGGAAAAAGATATTACCGGTTCAATTACGGTTCAGGTATCGCCAATAGAAGATGCCAACAAGCATATTGATGTGGCAAAAACAAAAGAGCAGCTCAATAAAGTTGAGCAATTTATGGAACAAATTTCAGGTGTGGAAGAAGTGCAGGTTTTAGACGATGCGGCAATTCAAAAACTGATGTCACCGTGGATTGGCAGTAAAGTAGATATGTCTACATTGCCTATTCCGCAGCTTTTAGATGTGCGCTTAAAACCAGACGCCGAACTCAATTATGACGAAATTACACGCGGTATGAAGCAATTAACCCCGAATGCTTCTATTGATAATCACCGTTTATGGCTCAACAGACTGATTAAGTTTGCAACTTCGCTGAAAACAATTGCATTGGCTATTTTGCTGATGGTTGTGGCAATATGTGCGTTTTCTATTTATTATTCGGCGCGCACAAGTTTGAACATCAATATTGAAACAATTAAAATTTTGCATATTGTTGGCGCAAAAGATAAGTTTGTGGCAAAATTATATGCTAAAAACTATGCAAAAATCGGGCTTTTTTCCGGAATTATCGGGCTTTTGGCGGCAGTGCCTTGCATTATGTTGGTCGGAAAGTATGGCATTTCAACCGGTAGCGGTTTGTTAAGCGGAGCAAGTTTATCCAGTGCGGCTTGGAGCGTGATTATGTTAACGCCGCTGTTTTCGTTATGCTATGCCATGTTCACTTCATATTGGACCGTTCGTAAATCTTTGGAGAAAATGGTTTAGAATGCGAATAAAAAGAGGAATTTTGACACTGTTGTCCTTGTCTTTCGGAGCCTTATTGCTTTGGTGCGTAGGGTTCGTTTTGTTTGCAAGACAAATAAATTCCTATTCGCAAAATAAAGACATTACAGATGCTGTTGTGGTGTTAACCGGCGGAAGACACCGAATTGAAGAAGGGGTGAGTTTACTCAATGCCGGTATTGGCTCAAGACTTTTTATTTCCGGCGTATCTAAAAATATATCTATTGCGGATATCGCCCAAAGGTCTGGTCTCAAAATTCGTGACGCGCGGCAGATAGAGCTGGGATATGAGGCGACCGATACAATTGGAAATGCGGCGGAAATAAGCCGTTGGGTGCAGAAAAATGATATCCGTTCTATACATTTGGTAACCTCTAATTATCACTTGCCTCGAGCGTTAGAAGAACTGTCGGTTTATCAGTTACCGATAGAGGTGATTGCTTATCCGGTATATTCCGAAAAAATTGCTCATAAATGGTGGCGCTCGTTTGCCACTTTCAAGCTTTTGGCAGCGGAATATAACAAATTTTTATATACATATCTTAATCATAGGATACAACAAATAGTGGAGATGTAATATGTTGTATATTCGTTCTTTTTTGGCAAATATATTTTATTTTGGAACTTTAATGATTGGCTGTATTATTCAGCTTCCGGTGGCATTGTTGCCACGTAAGTGTTCTATTTTTTACTGGGATAGAATTGTGATGCCGATAGCTCTTTATTGGGTTCATTTGTTTGCCGGCATCAAGTTTGAGGTGAGGGGGCAAGAAAATATTTTGCCGCAAAATGCAATATATGCCTGCAAGCACGAATCGGCGCTTGAAACATATTCTTTTACGCAATTTGTGCCAACAACGACATACATCTTGAAAAAGGAATTGGTTTATATGCCGTTTTTTGGTTGGGCGCAATATTTTTATGGCATGATTCCTGTCAATCGCAAGGGCGGGGCGGCAGCTATGAAACATATGTTAAGCGAAGTTAAAAAGCGCACCGATACCGGTCGGCCGGTGGTTATTTTTCCGGAAGGGACTCGTTGTCAACCCGGAACGACCAAAGGGTATAAATCGGGGATTATGTTTTTGGCGGAAAATTTGGATTTGCCGGTGATTCCGGTGGCGATTAACACCGGCTTTTTCTGGGCAAAAAATTCCTTTTTACGCTACCCGGGAACGGCTGTTTTCGAATTTTTGCCGGCAATTAGCGCCAAAGGGAAAACAAAAGAACAATTTATGCATGAATTGGAAACGGCTATTGAAACAAAATGTGCCGAATTGAACACGGAAACAGTGGCAAAATATCCGTATGTTGCAAAATTTTTGGCGAAAAAATAAGGTGAAAATATTAAAAAATTACGGCATAAAATATGGCGATTGACCAAGTCGTTTTGCGCTATTTTGGGCGGAATTGTCCTAATTGGCGGAATTGGGGCAACGGTTGTCGGCTTATATAACAAAGATAAAATATATATCCCCGATAATTCGGCATTGATGATAGATTTTTCACATCATATTGGCGAAACGCAAGATGAAAGCCTGTTTGCAGAGTTCAGTGACGAACCGAGCATCAAACTTTCGCAATTGATTCAAAGCATTGAACTGGCCGCCCACGATGAACATATTAAGGCCTTGGTGGCAAGAATAGATACCACAGATATGGAACTGGCACAAGTTCAAGATGTGGCGCGGGCTGTGGCATATTTCAAACAAAGCGGAAAGAAAACTTATGTATTTTCACAAGGTTTCGGACCAATGGGGCAGGGGAATCGCGAATATTATTTGGCAACGTTTTTTGATAAAATTTACATGCAACCGCATACAACCATCGGCTTAACAGGGATTGCACTAGAGGTTCCTTTTGTGCGCACACTTTTGGATAAATTCGGTATTGAGCCGGAATTTTATGCCCGATATGAATATAAAACGGCTATGATGTCTTTAACAGATAAGCAAATGTCATCGGCATATCGGGAAGATATGTTACGGTTGGCGCGCGGTTTAACCGATGTTTTGAAAGCGGATATTGAACATAACCGCGGCATCAAAAATATAGATGACATAATCAACAAAGCACCGATTTCGGCGGAACAAGGGCTACAAAAAGACTTGATTGACGGAATTATGTATTTGCCGGAATTGGAAAAAAGTTTGGAAGATGAAGAAATAGAAAATTATATTGCTGTTGAAGATTATGCCAAAGCCATTAAAACCTATGACGGCGATATTCCGGTTATTGCTTATTTAACGCTCAACGGTGTAATTGATAAGGGTGAAAATTCTAATGAGCTTGATGGCGAATTTGTGATTGGTAGCCAGAGTGTGGCGGCAGATATTGCGGAAATATCCGAAATACCGAATTTAAAGGCGGTGATTGTGCGGATAGACAGTCCGGGCGGAGATTATAACGCTTCGGATGAAATATATTATGCTCTGCAAAATTTGAAACAAACTAAAAATATTCCGATTGTTGTTTCAATGAGCGGATATGCGGCTTCAGGCGGCTATTTTGTTGCTTTAGCCGGTGATAAGATTATTGCTGAGCCGACAACAATTACCGGTTCCATAGGAGTTTTGGGCGGTAAAGTATCGTTACAAAAAATGTGGCAGAAAATAGGTATCAATTGGGCGGAAATCAAAATCGGGCAAAATGCCGATATTTTGAGCATGAATAAACCATTCACATCTGAAGAAAAACGCTTGTTTAATGCGTCTTTAGATGAAGTTTATGCTGATTTTACGCAAAAGGTTGCAGAAAATAGGCCGTTAAAAGAAAAAATCGATATCGTTGCGCGCGGTCGAGTTTGGCTGGGATGGCAGGCTTTGGAATTGGGGCTGATTGATGAGTTGGGCGGTTATAATGAAGCGCTGGAAACAGCTAAAAAACTGGCAGAATTAACGGAAAATGACAAATTCACATTGGCAGAATATCCGCGTGCTAAAAGTTTCAGCGAAAAAATAAGTGCACTCTTAATGTCCGGCAACGTTCAGAGCCGTAAGATGTTTATGCACAGTGGTGTTGATATCCGATATTTAAAACTTTTCAAACAACTGCAATATGATACAGTGTTAGCACCGTTTGAAATAAAAATGTAAAAAAAAATAATAAGAGGTTGAAAAATTATGGCGATAGATAATGAAACAGTCAAAAGAGTGGCCTTTCTTTCACGCTTGAGAGTGGAAAATGATAAAATAGAAGCCACAAAAGAAGAATTTAATAAAATATTGACGTGGATTGAAGAACTTAATGAAATAAATACCGATAATGTCGAACCATTGATTGCGGTTAATGATATGCCGCTCAGAATGCGCAAAGATGAAGTAACAGCCGGACATTGCCGTGAAGATATTTTGAAAAACGCACCGGCGGCAGAATATGACTATTTTGCAGTTCCTAAAGTGGTGGAGTAAGAAAAAGATGAGTGATATAACAAAATTGACCGCCTTTGATGCACTTGAGGGCTTGAAGAAGAAAGAATTTACAGCTGTTGAATTAACAGAGGCCTATGTGCGTAATATGGAAAACGGCCGGCACTATAATGCTTACATTACCGAATGTGCCGATAAAGCCATAAACCAAGCCAAAGAGGCTGATAAGCGTTACGCCGACGGCACAGCACGTGCTTTAGAGGGTTTGCCGCTTGGTATTAAGGATTTATTTTGCACCAAAGATATTCGCACAACGGCGGCATCGCACATTTTAGATAATTTTATTCCACCTTATGAGTCAACGGTAACGCAACACTTGTTAAATGATGGTGCCGTTTTTTTGGGTAAGTTGAATTTAGATGAATTTGCGATGGGTGGCAGTAATGAAACCAGCTACTTCGGACCGGTTATAAACCCTTGGAGCAAAGACAAAGATTTGGTACCGGGCGGTTCTTCCGGCGGTTCGGCCGCGGCCGTGGCAGCGCATTTGTGTGCTGCTTCAACCGGAACGGATACCGGCGGTTCTATTCGTGAGCCGGCGGCGTTTTGCGGCGTGACGGGTATTAAACCGACATACGGACGTTGTTCGCGTTATGGAATTGTGGCATTTGCGTCTTCTTTAGACCAAGCCGGACCAATTGCTCAAGATGTGCGTGATTGTGCCATGCTTTTAAATTCTATGGCCGGATTTGATGACAAAGATTCGACATCTTGCAACTTGACGGTACCTGATTATACAAGCTTTTTAAATGGCGATATTAAAGGATTGGTTGTCGGATTGCCTAAGGAATATCGTCCGGAAGGCTTAAATGCTGAAGTAGCGGCATATTGGGATAAAGCGGCTGAAATGTTGAAGGCACGTGGTGCAATTGTGAAAGAAATATCGCTTCCGCACACCAAATATGCTCTGGCAACGTATTATGTTTTAGCACCGGCCGAAGCTTCATCAAACTTGGCACGTTATGATGGTATTCGCTATGGTTACAGAGCAGAAGCTCAAGGTGAACACCTTGACGAGCTATATATTCGGAGCCGAACCGAGGGGTTTGGAAAAGAAGTTAAACGCCGGATTATGATAGGAACATACGTTTTATCTGCCGGTTATTATGATGCCTATTACCTTAAAGCACAAAAAATGCGCCGACTGATTTATAACGATTTTATGGAAGCATTTAAGCAATGTGACATTATTTTAACGCCGACTTCGCCAATTACGGCTTTTCCGATAGGGGACGAAAGTATGTTGCAAAACCCTATCAATATGTATTTGAACGATGTTTTTACCGTTTCGGTCAACTTAGCCGGTTTGCCGGCTATGAGCTTGCCGATTGGTTTGGCACAAAACGGCCTACCGCTCGGTATGCAATTGATTGGAAAACCGTTCGATGAGGGAACTGTGTTTAATATAGCGGCAAAATTAGAAGCAGATGCAAAATTTGAAAGGAAGTAAAATGGCTGAATATGTGATTGAAACGGCAAAAGGTAAATGGGAAGTGGTTGTCGGACTGGAAATTCATTGCCAGATTATTTCTAA
>OMQE01000110.1 GCA_900313155.1 uncultured Rhodospirillaceae bacterium
ATTTCCGCTTAATGTAAAAATGCTTTCTCGTCTTTCCAGCGCCAAAGAAATGCGCCAAACCAAAGAAGGATTGGCAGCAGGTTCGGTGGATATTGTTATTGGCACGCATGCTCTTTTATCCAAAGATGTGCAATTTTGCAATTTAGGACTTTTGATTATTGATGAAGAGCAGCATTTTGGTGTGGCTCATAAAGAAAAATTAAAAGCCTTGAAATCTGACGTGCATGTTTTAACCTTGAGCGCTACTCCAATACCGCGCACGCTTGAGCTTTCTTTAACCGGTGTTAAACAACTCAGTATTATTGCAACCCCGCCGATTGATCGTTTGGCGGCACGGACTTTTGTGATGCCTTTTGATCGGGTGATGATAAAAGAAGCCATTTATCGCGAAAAATTTCGCGGTGGACAAACGTTTTTTGTGTGTCCGCGTGTTTCGGATATTGCCGAGATTGAAAAAATTTTGCACGCATTGGTGCCCGATATCAAAGTTGCCGTTGCGCATGGACAAATGCCGCCATCTCAGCTTGAAGATATTGTCGGAGATTTTGCTGATGGCAAATATGATGTTCTGCTTTCCACCACAATTATTGAATCCGGTATTGATATGCCGCGCGTTAATACCATGATTATTCATCGTGCCGATATGTTTGGTTTAGCACAGCTATATCAATTACGCGGACGCATCGGGCGTTCTAAAATTCGCGGTTATTGTTATTTTACGGTACCGCCGAAGAAAAAGCTCAATCAGGTTGCGGAAAAACGATTGGCAATTTTGCAGGCGCTAGATACCTTAGGTGCCGGTTTTTCACTGGCAAGTCATGATATGGATATTCGTGGCTCGGGTAATGTGCTGGGCACCGAACAGTCCGGACATATCAAAGATGTGGGTATGGCGTTGTATCATCACATGTTGGAAGAAGAAATTATGCGCCAAAAAGCCGGACATATGGCAGAAATTCAGACGACTGGGAATACTGAATGGGCGCCGCAAATTACAACCGGTATTCCGTTGCTTATTCCGGAAAACTATGTGAAAGACCTAGGGGTACGTTTGGGGTTATATCGACGTATTGGCGCTTTACAGAACGAGGCTGAATTGCTAGATATGCGCGAAGAATTGATTGACCGCTTTGGGGCTATTCCGCAAGAAGTTGAAAATTTATTACAAACTATTGAAATAAAACAATTATGTTATCAAGCTAATGTTGCAAAAATAGATGCCGGCGCTAAAGGAATTTTGCTTTCGTTTCATAACAACAAATTTGCCGCGGCCGATAAATTGTTTGATTTAGTGGCACATTCTTTCGGTGTTCTGAAAATCAGACCGGATCAAAAGCTGTTTTTTGAGCGTGACTTATCAAATTATGCTACCCGTATGGCAATGATTAAAAAACTGATTAAGCAACTGGTTGATTTGTTGTAAAATTTTTATCATTAGCGATGCCAAAAAAATGCACACAAGGCGGAGATGCTTGTATTCTGCTCGGCTTTGAATTGTCTAGCTTTATATTAAATATTATTACTTAAAAAATTTCCCTTAATACAATTAGATATATTTTCAAATTCAAGCAATTTATTAGATATATTTAATACATCTTCAGCCGTGTATGGACAATATACGAAATCCATACGGAAGAAATCCGGTTCCAAATCTGCCGCTTCCGAAGCAATGCAAAACGGCTGATTATCAAAAACCATCATTTGGCAATTACGTGACAAGGCTTTATATTTTTTGCCATCACGAGATAGGTCAAACCACAATTCTCCTTGCGGGCAAACTTTACAATCGTTGTCTCGGATACAGCCGACACTGGTAAAAAGCGGAATATCCTGATAAATAACAATTCCGGTATTTAATGGAGATTTTTCTATTAAAGAACAAATATTTATCTTTGTATCTTCGAGTGATAGTGTAACTTGAGATGCATGCATCTGTTGAGCCATTGATATTGCTTGTGTATTCAACATATATAGCGAAGTATCAAAGCTGATGTCGAGTTTTTCAGTTGGCAAAACCTGTAAAGCCCAATAGTTTGCAACTTCCCATTTTGCATATCCCATATTGAGCAGTTTTGATATTATATCCGTAAACAGGTTCGGGCGACGGCAAACCGCCGGTAATGCAAGGCGAAGCTTGTTTTTCGGTAGTTTCATTATCTCTTTTATATCACTATGTGGATCGAGTAAATAAATCACTTCCGAGAAGTTGTCTAAATTTAATAAATCCAAGTACTCAAGTCGGTCAACCTTGATTTTGTACTGTAATGTTTTTTGGGTATCTTTTTTGAGTGGAATGCTTGGTAGTTCTCCACTATGTTGTTCTATTTGTATTTTAGCATAAAGTTGTCGGCGAAGCTCGTTTAAAAGAGAAGCCGGTGTAAATAAATTTTCCGTATTTTCAATATGTAATTCTTTTAAATTAAAGTGCGTATCACCGGTTTTAGCAAAGGCTTTTTGAATAGCCTCAACGCTTTTCTGCGGGTGATCAGTTGGCATAAAATTACCGTCAATTTGAGCCGTATATTGTCCGCATTTAGCAATCAAGGCATTTTTTGTTACATTAACATCAATAGATATGTCATTGGTATTGCGATATAAATTTTCTTTTGGTTTGTCGTAATGATATGCGCCTTTAACTTCTGTTGATGATGCTAAATATATTTTATCGCCCAAACCCAATTTCGGGTAGTTTGGCGGTAAGTCAATTTCAACAATCTCACCGGCTTTGGCTTCGAAGCAACTTTTGCGGTTCACATATAGTTTTTGCACCGAAAAACCGAAAGGTTTGTCATCACCTTTGGCATCTAGCTGCAAGCCGTCAAAGCGGGCAATTTTGTGGTTAGTCTTAAAAATAAGCTTATGATGCGTTATTTTTTCGACTTTTCCGATTAAAAGTCCACGGTGTCCGACAAAGTTGCGGTCAATCACGTTTTTGTCTTTGCCGGCAAAGTGAAATTTGCACCATGGACGTGAAAAAATTTGCTTAATACGTTCTTCCCGATTGCTGTCTGCGCCTTTGCCATCAAGAATTTGCCGATAATAGTCGGTCACGGCGGCAACGTAGAGTGCTGATTTTTTGCGTCCTTCAATTTTGAGAGAATCGACAGGCATTTTCAAAATATCAGCTTGAAGAGCCATATCTTTCATTGAAAACAAATTGCTTTCTTTTCCGTTCAGATTGAAACGGGCGCGGCAAGGGTATGTACATTTTCCGCGATTGGCACTGCGTCCGTTTTCAATGGCGGAAAATTGGCATAATCCGCTATAAGAATAGCACAGTGCGCCATGAATGAACGCCTCGGTTTCAAGATTTGGAATGGCGGCAATTTCTTTGATTTCGGCCAAAGTCAATTCGCGTGCCAGCACAACGCGCTTAAAGCCCATTTTTTGCAAAAACAGTGCGCCTTCTTTATTATGAACAGCCATTTGAGTGCTGGCGTGCATTTCAAACCACGGATATTTTTCTTTCATCACATGTGCAACGCCTAAGTCTTGAATAATCAATCCGTCAACGTGACAGTGTGTGCAAATGTCTAAACTTTTGATTAAATCGGAAAGTTCGCTTTCTTGCAAAACAGTGTTGAGTGCAACATAAACTTTGCGCTTGAGGTGGTGGGCATAGGCTGTAAATTCGTCAAGTGCTTTTTCATCAAAGTTGGTTGCCGTTGCTCGAGCTGAAAATTTAGAAAGTCCTAAATATACGGCATCAGCTCCGTAATAAAGTGCCGCATAGCCGGCTTCAATATCTCCGGCCGGTGCCAATAGTTCTTGCTTTTTCATGCGTGAATATCCTCTATATATATTTTGCTTGTTAAGCTATTGCAAAACACAAAAGATGTCAAGTAAATCGTAGATATTGTAAAAAAATCAAAAAAGTGCTGGACATTTCGAATTTTTATGTTATAAGTCTTGACAACATAACATATTATCAAAGTCGGGGCCGCAAGCTCCGCTTTTTTATTAAAGGAAATGTGATGCAAAAACACTATTTACAAGATTTGATTGAACCGGTGGTTACGGCCGCCGGATATGAATTGGTAAGAGTGATGAGTATCGGTCAGGTTAATCAAACGTTGCAGGTGATGATTGATAAGCTTGACGGCAGTGATATTACGGTTGACGATTGCGCCAAAGTAAGTCACTTGCTTTCGGATATGTTGGATGAAAAAGATCCGATAGCCGACAAATATTCCTTAGAGGTCAGTTCTCCGGGACTTGATCGTCCGCTTACCAAGTTGGAGCATTTCAAACGCTATGTCGGTTATGAGATAAAGTTGGAAACCGAAGATAAAGTGGAAAATCGTAAGCGTTTTAAAGGAAAAATTACCGAAGTTGTCAATAATAACGTTGTATTGATGATGGACGAAACGGCTTATACAATTCCGTTTGATTTGATTACCAAAGCAAAGTTGGTAATAACAGACGAGTTGTGGGAAGAATATCAATC
>OMQE01000005.1 GCA_900313155.1 uncultured Rhodospirillaceae bacterium
GCTTTAAAAAACATTTGCACAGCATATATTTTTTGCATGTCAATGAAAGGAAACATGCAGATGATGTATAGCAGTGCGGAAAAAGTTTTTATTTATAATAACGATGCCGAAAACAGTGTGTTTTTTCAGCAGTTACAGGATTTGAGTTCGTTTGACTCTTTTACCACAAATAATGTATACAAATTACAACAATATACCGAGGCACTAACACCGCGGGTGACCATTTTTAATATTACTGACGCGGCATCTTTGGCAGATTTAAAGTCTTCACTTAATCATCATACGCCGGTTTCACCATTGGTTGTGGTAGCGCCGGAAAGTATGCGTTTGGAGCCAAATGAAAATGTGGCGCATTATATTCGTGCCGGTGATATGGCACAACTGACTGATGTGGTGGAGAGTTATTGTTTGGGCAACAAAAAACATGATGTGATGCTGCTTTTATCATATTCATCAACACAAAGCCCGTTGCAAAAGGCTTTGTCTGATGAGGGATATTCCATATTTTTAGTGCATCAGGCAGAAGCGGCCAGACAATATTTGGCGCGTAACAAACCGCGGATTGTGTGCGTGGAATATGCACCGCGATTTATTGTGGCAAGGCATATGTTGTTTCATCCGCATATCTTTTATGTGGATAGAGCGCAAGATATTACTGAAATTAAAAAATTTTTGCTCTAAAAGAAAAACATTGGTGTTTATCTTTTGGGACTGAAAAAAGATGTCTTTTTCACAGATGGTGCGTCAAATTTATGATTCGGTGATTCACCTTTCATCAAGCAAACACGCCTTGTTTTGGCTGTTTGTGATTTCGTTTGTGGAAAGCTCGTTTTTTCCGATTCCGCCGGATATTATGCTGATTCCGATGATTTTGGCAATGCCGAACAAGGCATGGCGAATCGCCGGTGTTTGTACGCTTGCCAGTGTGTTCGGAGCTTATTTGGGGTATGCCATCGGGTATTATTTTTTTGAACTGATTGCTCAGCCGCTGTTGGAATTTTATGGCTACCTACAAAAATTTAATGAATTTAAACAACTATATGACACATGGGGCGCTTGGATTGTTTTTGGCGCTGGCATTACACCGTTTCCTTACAAAATTATCACCATTGCCAGCGGGGTGGTGCAACTTAATTTGGCTGTATTTACCGTTGCCTCAATTATTGCCCGCGGGTTGCGTTTTTTCCTGATTGCTTGGTTGTTGAAAACCTATGGCGAAAAAATGCGGCTGTTTATTGAAAAAAATCTCGGGTGGTTGTCGGTATTATTCTTGGTTTTGTTGATTGGCGGCTTTTTGCTCATAAAGCTGTTTTGATATTTTTGCTTTTAACTTGAGCATATAGTCTATCACATCTTCATCATCCCATTTGACCGAACCGGTAATCTGTCCGGCTTCTTCGTTATCTTTGTTCACCAAAATAACCGCAGGCGTAACAAAAACTCCCATACCGTTAATAAAATTGGATTTTCGGTCAACATAGCTTTCCAAATGAGGAGCTTCAATTTTTTGCAAAAAAGCGTGGCGTTCCGCATTGGTTTTGAAATCTTTTTCCGGTGAAATGATGATAACTCTGATACCTTTATTTTTCATTTTTTCAGAAAATTTATCCAGTTTTTTCAAGTCATTTATGCACGGACCGCAATAGCGCGACCACAAAACAGCCATCAATAAATCGGATTTAAAATCTTTTAATTTATAGGCCTGCCCATTGTCGGCATAAAAACTGAGCTCAGGAATATAGCGCGCCTTAGGAAATATATTGATTTTAGCATCGGCGGTTTGGCAAACAAAACCAAGAGCAAAAAATAAACTTGTCATAAATTTCAAAATTTTATTCATTCTTTAATATCTTTCTGCTAAAACAAAAACAAATTTAGTATTTCAACATATGTGATACATATATGCTTAAGACATCAAATAAAAGGTTAACAAATGAAAAATTTACGAAAAATAATTTTAGCGGTTTGTTTTTTTAGTGTGTTGGTCGGTGTGACGGCATGTGGCAGATATTCGGAACCGTATCCGGTGCCGGGAAGCGGATTTCCGCATAACTATCCGCAAAAATAGGAGAAAACAATGGCTGAACAAAGTAATATTGAAAGAATTCCGTATGTGGAATTTGCCGACAATGCCAATGAACGGACGCCATGCGTTTTGGTGCTTGATTGTTCGGGCTCTATGCGTGGCGAGCCGATTAAGCAGCTTAATGCCGGTTTGCAAGCACTTGAAAAAGAACTTAAGGAAGATATTGATGCCAGTTCTCGGGTGCAGATTTTAATTATTCAAGCTTCCGGTAAAGATGAGGTTAAAGTGGTTTCGGAATGGACAGATGCCATGAATTTTACAGCGCCGACAATGGAAGCCGGAGGTTTAACACCGCTTGGCAAGGCTATGGAAAAAGCTTTGAAAAAAATTGAAGACCAAAAATGTTTATATGACAGTTGCGGTATTACCTCCAAGCGACCATGGATTTTTTTAATCAGCGATGGCGAACCGACCGATTATGGTTGGGAAGAATCGGCAGAAATTTGTCGCTATGCCCAAAAAAATAAAAAAGTGGTGATTCACGCTATTGGCACTCAAGGGGCAAATTTAGATAAATTGGCCAAGTTTTCGCTTTTGCCGCCAAAACGTTTGACCGGCTTGAAATTTACGGAATTTTTCTTATGGTTAAGCCGGAGTGTTTCGTGTATATCCAAAGCGGCGCCTAATGCCAACCAATATTTTGACGATATCACCGATTGGAACGAGAAACAATAAGATGAAAAAAACACGGCAAATCAGAACAGTGGCAACTTCTTTGCGCGGTGCTTGGCACAAGGCGAAAAATTTGCCGTGTCAGGATTGTTGCCGCAGCAAAACCAAAAATAACAAACTGGTAGCGGTTGTTTCTGATGGTGCCGGTTCGGCAAAATACAGCAGTATCGGGGCGCGGATTGTGTGTGAAACATTGTGCGATTTGCTGGTAAATTCAGATATGGCGCATATTGAAAAAGACGTGATTAAGGCAATTACGGTGGCGCGTGATAAGCTTTTGTTGCATCGGTTGAATAAGTCTAAAACTGCAACGGGCTTGGTGGATTTTTCTGCCACACTGGTTGGGGTATTTTATCAGCAAAGTCGGGGAATATTTTTCCATATCGGTGACGGTGCGGGGATTGCTTTTAAGCAGGGAGATTATTCTGACTTTGTGATTTCGGAGCCGGAAAATGGTGCTTTTTCGTGTGAAACATATTTTTACACC
>OMQE01000125.1 GCA_900313155.1 uncultured Rhodospirillaceae bacterium
AATTTTCAACAGTGATGATACGCACTATTGGGGAAGCGGTGTTCGCAATGAGGGACCGCAACAAGCGCAAAATTATGGCGCAAACGGGCGACCTTATTCAATTGAACTTGTGTTGCCGCCATTGTCGACAATTGTTTTGAAACCTTTGAGATAGTATAAGAGAAAAATATGGCAGATTTGGCGTTTTTGAAAGGTAAAAAATATCCGTTAGGTGCAACTTATGATGGTGAGGGGGTTAATTTTGCGCTGTTCTCTGCTAATGCCGAAAAAGTTGAGCTGTGTCTGTTCGATGAAACAGGAACAAAAGAACTGAGGCGAATTGCCATTTTGCAAGATGAAGATAATATTTGGCATACTTATGTGCCGGACTTGACACCCGGTCAAGTGTATGGATATCGGGTTTACGGTCCCTATAAACCTGCAGAAGGGAAAAGGTTTAATCCAAATAAATTGCTTTTAGACCCGTATGCTAAAAAACTTGTCGGGCGCTTAATTTGGCATAAGGCTTTGTTTGGATATGATACAGATAGTCCGCAGAAAGATTTGTCTTTCAGCACGTTGGATAGCGCACCGTATGTGCCGAAATCTGTTGTGGTTGAAGATACTTTTAATTGGGAAAAGGAGCAAAAACCGCAAATTTCGTGGGCAGATACCGTGATATATGAAACTCATGTGCGCGGATATACAATGTTGCACCCAAATGTACAAAGTTGCTATCGGGGTAAATTTTTAGGCTTGGCAGAGCCTGCCGTGACCGATTATTTAAATTGGCTTGGTGTGACTTCTGTTGAATTGTTGCCGGTGTTTGCCTTTTTTGGCGATAAAGATGGTATGTATATCGATAATTACTGGGGATATGAAACATTATCGTTTTTTGTGCCGGAACAAAAATACTTAGTCAATAATGATATTGACGAATTTAAGCGAATGGTTAAAGCATTGCACCAGAACGGTAAAGAAGTTATTTTGGATGTGGTATATAATCACACAATTGAAGGAAATCAGCTTGGACCAACATTGTGTTATCGAGGGATAGATAATGAAAGTTATTATACACTAAACTCAGATAAGAGGTTTTATGATGATACAACAGGATGCGGTGCTTCGTTTAATTTACAAAATCCGTATGTTTTGACATTGGTCATGGACTCACTACGCTATTGGGTACAAACAATGCATGTTGATGGTTTCAGGCTCGATTTGGCGACTTCGCTCAGCAGGGTTCGGGGTGAATTTACGCAAGATAGCGGATTTTTATTGTCTGCTCGCCAAGATGAGGTGTTGCGAGGGGTAAAAATGATTGCCGAGCCGTGGGATGCTACTATGGACGGATATCGTATCGGCGCATATCCGCAAGGGTGGGGAGAATGGAATGATCGTTATCGTGATGTAACGCGTCGCTTTTGGAGAGGTGATGAAAAACAAGTAGGAGAATTCGCCAGTCGCATAGCTGGTTCAAGTGATATTTTCGGGTATAGTCACCGCAGTATTTGGAGCAGTATCAATTTTTTGACTTCTCATGACGGATTTAATTTGCGAGATTTGGTCAGTTATGACGCAAAACATAATCAGGTCAACGGCGAAAATAATCGTGATGGGAATGATGCTAACTGGAGTTGGAACTCCGGCAAAGAGGGTATTAGCGATGACAATAATGTGCGGCATAACAGATTGCTTCGAATGCGGGCGATGTTGGCAACTTTGTTGACATCTTTCGGGACGCCGATGATTGTTTCCGGCGATGAATTCGGTAATACGCAAATGGGGAACAATAATCCATATTGTCAGGATAACGCTTTAACGTGGATTGTTTGGGAAGCTGTTAATCAAGATGGGCAAAATTTGGCGCATTTTGTGCGCCGGTTGATTAAATTACGTCGCGAATCGGGGTTATATCAGCGCGTTAAGTTCTTTACCGGAAACATGATTAGCAAATATGCGCGCCACAAAATCAAAGACATTATTTGGCTGACGAATGAGGGAAAAGAATTTACTAATCAGGATTGGTATTTGGATAAAAGGCGCAGTTTGTCTTGTTTTATATATGATGAAGATGTGTCATATTTAATGATATATAATGCTAATGCACAACAAATGGAATGGCAGTTGCCGGATTTTTGCCGTCATGCCAAGGTTAAGATTATATTAGACAGTGCGCAAATGCTGGAGGATATCAATATTTCTGCCGATAAAAAATTTGTGGTGCCGGCATGGGACGTTGTAATTGTAGAAATTAGAAAACCGGAGTAAATAATCGTGAACAGCTGGGATGAATTGTTACATAAACTTGGAATAGCCAAAAGTTTTTCTGATGCTGCACATCAATATCAGCCTCATGAAGTTCGTGATGAAGTTTTGTTGCGGATGGTTAATTATTTAGGTTTTCCGCTTAAAAATATTGAACAAAGCGAACAGCTTTTGCAAAAATTGCAAAGAAAGCGTTGGCAATCCGTTGCTGAAAGTATTTATGTGGTACGTCAGCAAAATAAGGAGTTTGATATAATACTTCCGGAAGATGATATCGAAAATGTGGAAATTCAGATATCTTGCTTGGGGAAAAATATAAACGCAGAATACGAACAAAAAATTGTTGAAGAATGTCAAAAAGGCAGTTGCCTTTATAAGCGTTTGAAAATTAAAATTTTGACCGATTTAGAGCCGCAATATTATGATATTGAAATTACTGTCAAAAATAGAAAATTTCAAACAATATTGGCTGTGACGCCTGATGAATGTTATATCCCCGAAGTGTTATCAAAGCGGAGAATTTGGGGCTTTGCAATTCAATTATATTCGTTAGCTAGTAAGAGAAATTGGGGCGTGGGGGATTTTACGGATTTACGAAATTTTGTAAAAATGTGCGCTCAAAACGGGGCTGATGTGATAGGTGTTAATCCGCTGAATGTTTTGTTTCATGATTATCCGGAAAATGCCAGTCCGTATTCTTCCATCAGTCGGTTGTTCTTAAATCCGATATATATTGATGTGGAACAGGTTGCGGGGTATGAGCCTTCTATGCTTGATGGCAAAAAACAAATTTTAGATGCCGTTCGCAGAGCTAAAGATATTGATTATACTGCTGTTTATCAGTTAAAAACAGATATTTTGCGACAGATTTATGATAAATTTATATCGGATAAAAAATCTGTTTTATATGAAGAATTTGAAAAATTTTGTGCTCAAAAGGGCGCAGATTTGCAAAATTTAGCAGTTTATCAAGCCATATATTCCGAATATAAGGATAAGGTTTACGGTGGATGGCGAGCTTGGCCGGAAGAATTTCGGCAACCACATTCAGGTGCGGTGGCAAATTTTGCCGGAAGTCATGTCAAAGAAATCGGATTTTTCAAATATTTGCAGTTTGTGGCTTTTATGCAATTGCAAGACGTTTGTGCAGAAATTGAACGGCAGGGGTTAGCTGTTGGTTTATATCAAGATTTGCCGGTTGGTTTATGCAAGGACAGTGTTGAACTGTGGGCAAATAATGATTTGTTTATCAAGGACTGCGGTGCCGGAGCACCTCCGGACGTTTTCTTTCCTAAAGGGCAAAAGTGGTGTTTGGGGGCTTTCAATCCATACACGCTCAAAGCGGCGGGATATCAACCGTTTATTAAAATTTTGCGTGCAGCGATGCGTGGTTCCGGAGCTTTACGGATAGACCACGTGATGAGTTTGATGCGGTTATATATTATTCCGGATTGTGACGAAGACGGCACTTATATTTATTATAATTTTGATGATATGCTGGGCTTGGTTGTTTTAGAGAGCTACTTGAACAAATGTATGGTTGTCGGAGAAAGTATTGGTAATGTGCCGGACGGATTTATTGAAAAAATTCATGAACGCGGGATATATTCTCTGAGCGTTTTGTGGGCAGAAAGATGGAACGGGCAGGGCGATTTTAAGGCACCGTGCGATTTTCCGAAGCGCGCATTTTGTTCAGTTGGAACACATGATATGGCACCGCTTAAAATGCGTTGGTTTGGTTATGATATTGAAACAATGTATCAGCTTAAGATGATTTCCGAAAACGAACGTTGCAACCAATATAAAGGTCGGGAAGATGAGCGTTGTAAATTGTTGCAGGCGCTTGATTGTGCCTGTGTGTGGCCAAAAGACAAACCAAGACAGGGTGATTGCTTGTTTGGTGAAGGGTATCCAAATGGTATTTTGGAAGCGGTGGAAAAATATGTTTCATCGTGCCAGTGTGATGTCTATTTGGTGCAACTGGAGGATATTTTCGGGGTTACCCAACTGCAGAATTTACCGGGAACAGATAGAGATAAACACCCTAATTGGCGACGCAAGTTGCCTGTAAAACTGGAAGATTATCAGTGTAATGAGGATTTTATACGCTCTGTTGAAGCCATCAAACGGTAAATTTTTATTGACAGTCTGCTAGGTTTGGCGCTATGATGAAAGCGCGTTAGATGGAGTGAGTTGATGATAAAATTCGCTGATTTGACATATTCTGAAGAAGAGTTGGCAAAAGATGCAGTACACTTTTTGGAAACAGCGGTGTATGAACCGTCGTATGCGGAAAATGTTAAAGAGTTTATCGCGAGTGATTTAGAAGATTTCATCAACTATTATAATGATGAAGACTATGCTTTCTGTAATATTTATGCCGATGAATTTCAAAAGGGGTATGTGACGGAAGGGGACAGTGTTTCTCCCCGTGCCGATTTTAAGCGTTTAACGGCGTATATGGAAAATGTTTTTCGCCCTTTTGATGTTGATGAAGACGATATTGAACGTTATGTATTTGCGCTAGATGCCGAATTTAGAAAAAATGCTTTTTGTTCGCACATGGAACCATATTTCGTAGGAACCGATGCCGTTGTCGCAACGGTAATTACGGGATATGCAAGAAATCCGCTTTTTTCGATATATTCAATGGTGCGCGAATGGGCGATGGCACTGCATTTCAAATATATGTATCCGGAAGCTATGCGCAAATTCGGGTATCGTTATCAGGTTATTAAGTCTGAATTTAGCGGAGAAGAACGCTTAAGACGATTGATTCATTATCGGGATAAATATAAATTAACCTTACAAAATATCGGTACGCTACGGGCAATACATTCAAGTGTTTTTGCCTATGTTTATTTGTATTTGAAGTCTGTTCAAACGCGAGAGGTATTAACGGCTGAACGCTTTATTTTAGACAGTTGCACTTCGCAAATTTATTTGTTGTTGCAAGGCGAGGCTATTCAAAATATTGATTACCCTGTGGTTAAATATGCTCTGGAAAAATTGAAAGAAGGAGATTATAAAAAACTTTTGTACGAAGATAATTCCATTAACTGGGATGCTTTGTATGCGTTTGTTATGGAAGCCATTAAAAATGTTGGCAATACCGATAAACTGCGCTATTTCGGATTTGACAGCATTGAGGCTCGAGCAATTCAATCCTTTTGGAACAAAAGCGCCAATATGCAAAGTATGCTCAAAATTTTGCGTCGATTGGCCATGGATAACAGTGACCCGATTATCAGTCAGTTGATTGAAATGTGCGAATATCGACTGGGGCGGCCGAATAAATCTAAAGAAAAAATGGAACAGTTTATTGAAGATACCAGACGTCTTTTGATGAAACGTGCGTATGAGCTGACACAACCGAGAACAATGGATCAGACATTGATTGCGGCTTTTCCTTCGGTGTTTTTAGTTTATTTTCAGTGGCATCATAATTTGCGAACAATTTATCCGAAAGTGCCCAAAAAACAGGTGGAAGAAAATACACTGCGGACGCAACGTTTGCAGGCTGATGATAAGCTGAAAAATCGGATATACGCTGATGATGTGCAAAAAGTGAAATTCCAAGAAATTTTCCGCGACAAAACACAACGGACAAATCAAGATGTTTCACGGTTGCAACGTTCGGAAAAAGATACGGAACAGCTGAAAATGACTATTCGAACAAATACTGAAAAAGTACGCGAAGAAGCCGAAAAAGCAGACAAAACCCGTTCCCAAAATATTGCTGCCTTAACCGAACGGTCGCAGCGACAAATGTGATTTTATAAAATTTCTAAAATTTTTTGAAACATTGCAAAAGAATTTTGTGGTGCATTTTTCCAGAAATTTTCATATTGTTCAGCGTGATGTTCTACGCCCGGTGTGTCGCTGATTTGGCGTACACATAACAACGGGATATTGTGTAAATAGCACGTTTGCGCAATGGCTGCACTTTCCATATCTACCGCCAAAGCAGACGGAAAATCTTTTTTGATTTTCAACATTTCTTCAAGTTTGATAATAAACCAGTCTCCGCAACATAGCAAGCCGTGCTTGTACTCGGGCAATTTTTCTGCAAGTTCAATAGAAGAATGGTAATATAGAGGCAAATACTGAACTTGCCCGTAAAGACAGCCTTCGCCACAAAAAACATCGTGATATACAATATCTGTTCCAACAACAAAATCGCCGATTTGCAAAGAAGGGTCTAATCCGCCGGAAACTCCGATATTGATAATGATGTCAGATTGAAAATGTTGTATTAAATAAGTTGTGCAAATTGTTGCATTAACTTTGCCCATTCCACTGATGACAACTGTTATTTCTTTGTCATCTAAATATCCGTGCCAAAAAGTTTTGCCGGCGATTTGATGTTGTGAAAAATTTTGCAAGTTCTTAGCAAAAATTTCCAATTCTTTTTCCATTGCAATAACAATACCAATCTTCATACCATGTCTCCTTTTTAGCCCTATACTATCGAAAAATTTGCAAAAGGCAATTAAAATATTGACAGTATCTGAAAAAGCGATATACGTATTTATGGAAGCGAGCAGTCGCTATGTGGATTTAACCGAATTGTCCAGCATATAAGTGGACTAAACAGGAGATTTTATAATGATAAAAACAGCAGAAGCGGTGTCTTTAGGACATCCGGATAAAACAGCAGACTATATTTCAAGCTACATTTTAGACAGGTTTTTAGAGCAAGACGAACATACACGTTTTGCGGTTGAAGTGATGATAAAGGAAAATACGGTTGTTTTAGGCGGCGAGGTCAGTAGTTCTTTTTGTCCTGAAAATGTGGCTTTCAAAAAATATGTGACACAAGCGTTACGAGAAATCGGTTATGATGAACAATATGCCGATTTGTGGGGCGACCATGCACCAGATGTGCGAAAATTGAAAGTTATCAACTTAATCAGTTGTCAATCGTCGCAAATTGCACAAGGGGTTTTTCAAGACGGCTGGGGCGATCAGGGCGTATTTGTCGGATACGCTTGCCAAGGTGAGGGGCGTATCAGTCCGGAACAGTATTTGGCGCGAAAGTTGAATAAGGCGCTTTATGAAAGAGCTCGTCAAAGCAATAATTTGGGACTAGACATCAAAACGCAAATATCGCTTAATGAAAAAGGGTATGTACAAACGGCGGTTGTGGCAATACCAATGTTGCACAATGAAGATTTAAGCGGTTTTATTTTTGAGGTGCTAGGTCAAGTTCCGCAGCGACTGATTATTAACGGCACCGGTAATTATACGACACATTCCGGTATGGCAGATTGTGGGGTGACAGGGCGCAAGTTGGCTTGTGATTTTTATGAAACATCGGCCCCAATCGGTGGCGGTTCACCATGGACCAAAGATGCCACAAAAGCTGATTTAACGCTTAATTTATATGCACGTTGCTTGGCTGTGGAAAATTTGTATGATTATGATGAAGTTTGGGTATATCTGTCTTCGTGTATCGGACAGGCTTGTTTGCCGAGCGCGACACTAAAATGGCGTAAAGGCGATAAATTTGGAGAGCAAATGTTGCCGATAAAAGAATTGCGTCCATCGGTATTGATTAAAAAATTGGGACTTAATCGGCCAATTTATGCAAAGCTTTGCCGAGAGGGGATATACGGTGTTTTTTGAGTAAGGTATGGCTCTGGAGTATTGTCTTTAGGCTATTAAAAAACAAAGGCTTTCCGCATTTATCCGGCTTTATAGGTTCTAATCATTTCATCTCGCTCAAACAAATAGAGCAGTGTCCGCAAAGCTTCGCCACGCGAACTTTGTAAATTCGGATCCTGATTCAAAATTAAAGCCGCATCTTTGGTTGCCGTCAGCAGTAAATCGGTATGAAAGGTCATGTCTGCCAAGCGAAAACTGTTAAATCCCGACTGTTTTGTGCCTAAAATTTCGCCACCGCCACGCAATTTTAAATCTTCTTCGGCGATCAAAAAACCGTCTTCGGTTTGCCGCATAATATTCAAGCGAGAGCGTGAAACTTCGCTAAGCGGAAACCCATACATTAAAATACAGCTTGAAGCCTCTTGACCACGCTTAATCCGTCCGCGTAATTGGTGAAGTTGAGCCAACCCAAATCGTTCGGCGTGTTCAACAATCATTACCGTGGCTGCCGGCACATTTACACCGACTTCTATTACCGTGGTTGAAACCAAAAGTTTGATTCTTCCTGCCTTAAATTCTTCCATTACGGCGTTTTTTTCGCTTTCTTTCATTTTGCCATGAACCAATCCGACAGTATGGCCAAAAATTTTTTGCAAACTTTCATAACGTTCGGTAGCGGCAGATAAATCTATCTTTTCAGATTCTTCGACCAGTGGGCAAACCCAATAAGCCTGTGTGCCGGTTTGTAATTTACGTTGCAGTGCTTCGACCACAGCATGAATTTTGTTTATCGGCATCACTGTTGTTGTAACAGGCTTACGCCCTGCCGGTAATTCATCTATTTTGGAATATTCCATATCGCCATATTGTGTTAAAACCAGAGTGCGCGGTATAGGTGTGGCGGTCATCACCAAAACATCAACACTTTGTCCTTTTTCAGACAAATTCAGGCGTTGGCGAACCCCGAAACGATGTTGTTCATCAACCACGACATAAGCTAAATCTTTGAATTTGACATTTTCTGTAAACAAAGCGTGTGTCCCAATTAAAATATCAATTTCGCCTTGTTCAAGTTGTTGTAAAAGCAGGTTTCTTGCCTTACCTTTGACGCTTCCGGTCAATAAAGCGGTGCGAACACCGATTTGGGTGCAAAAGTCGCTCATTGTTTCGGCGTGTTGCTGGGCCAATATTTCGGTTGGAGCCATAATTGCTGCCTGAGCGCCGCATTCTACTGCATTAAGCATTGTCATCAGTGCCACAACAGTTTTGCCGCTACCCACATCTCCTTGTAACAGACGCGACATACGATAAGGTGCAAACATATCACTCTCAATTTC
>OMQE01000059.1 GCA_900313155.1 uncultured Rhodospirillaceae bacterium
GGCTCAACCTTATTGCGTGATATTTTCATTTGACAAGCACCAAATGTTGTCGGAACACCTGCATCAAACTGTGTCATATTAAAATGTGCGCGTAATAAATTGACTGCGCCAATACTCGGATAGAGGTTATACATATCGGTGTACATATAGCGAAATTCTTCGCTTTCCTGCTCGGCACACTTCCGCCCCTTGAATTTTCGACCTTGTCCGAATGTGCAATTTTTACTCCCTTTTGCCCATTCGGTAAATGTTTTACCAAAATTTTGTGCCGGTACAATATGTTCCCATTCCATGCGTTCCGCCTTGCGTTGTAACTCTTCGGCTGAAATATTGTCATAAACCGTAAAATCAACCTTTCTTAAATTAGGTAATTTAAAACCCTTCGGTGTCGTAATGGCTTTACGGGTATTCCATGTTGCATCACAATAAAGCGTATGCTTGTGGTCATTATAAATATGTTCAAGCATTTCTTTTTTGACGGCATAAAACGATTGACTGTGGCGATTACCTTTTGTTTGTTCAACCGTTTCAAACGGCCACCAGCTGAAAGCCTGAACAGAACTAACCACCAACGACAGTGCTATAACCAGAAATATTTTTTTCATATTCAGTCCTTTTATTAAACTTCATTTATCGTAAAACAAAAAAATAAAAAGTCAATTTTGGACTGAATTTAACAACAAAAAATCCCTCATCAATTTTATGACAAGGGAAAATCTTAAATTTGCGCATCACCCTCTAAAGGCAGTCATCTCCGCTGAAATTATAGCTTGTGACCACATCATTTTTCAACACAAACGAGGTTGAACAATAATACAGCGGCGAAGACGCCATTACCCCAAAACTTGGAACAGCCATGGCTTCATAATTAAGCTCATCGGCATAGGGCTCAAAGTCTCCGTCTATCGGCGAATTTGTGATTTGATTATATGTCACCATAATTGTGTTATTATCAATCGGCGTTGTTTGTGCCGGAGTCCCCCAGGTGTCATAAAGTTGCTCGGCGCTTTTACCAATCCACGGCTGCAACTTTTGTTCATAAGAAACCGAAGGCGACATAATTGAGCAAGCAGTAAGGCTCAATATTGCAATTATTGCGGCAAATTTTGATTTTTGCATGACGTTTTCCTTATATTTATATCGTTATTTTCTTTGGCTAAATGCTGCAAACGAGAAAATTTGTCAGCACTCATACTAACGGTATAAATATTCACGTCTTCATTGTTTTCAAGCTTTTGCACCTGACCGTTATCATAAAGCCAAGCGGCAATTTTGCCCTCGCTTGTCGGCATAGAAACGGTATAAATATTGTGTGTGGCATTCAACTGTTTTTCGATTGTTTGCAAAAGTTGCAAACACCCCTCGCCTGTTTGTGCCGAAATCAGAATCTGCCGTTCGTGACGCAAAGTTTTTTCTTGCCAATGACAACGGCTTTCTTCATCTAACAAATCCGCTTTCTTTAATACTTCAAAATAATTATCGGCATATTTTATTTCTTTCAAGCCCAAATTTTCCAAAACATCCAGCACTTCACGACGTTGAGAAGCGTGGTCCGGATTAGAAGCATCTCGAACATGGAGAATAACGTCTGCTTCCAACACTTCTTCCAAGGTGGCACGAAAAGCCATTACCAGTTCATGAGGCAAATCAGAAATAAAGCCGACGGTATCAGAAAAAATAACTTCCATACCGCTCGGCAGTAAAACTTTTCGCATGGTCGGATCTAAGGTAGCAAACAACATATCTTCAGCCATAACATTACTTTTGGTCAGCCGATTAAACAAGGTTGACTTGCCGGCATTGGTATATCCGACAAGCGCAACCACCGGATATGGAACCTTGCGGCGTGCGCCACGTTGAATCCCTCGGGTTTGCTTAACTTTTTCCAGATCTTTTTTAATCCGGACAATTTTATCATCAATAATTCGCCTATCAAGCTCAATTTGCGTTTCCCCCGGTCCACCCAAAAAGCCCGCACCGCCTCGTTGCCGCTCCAAGTGTGTCCAACTGCGCACCAAACGAGAACGTTGATAGGTCAAATGTGCTAATTCTACTTGCAAAACACCTTCTTTTGTTTGCGCTCGTTCACCGAAAATTTCTAAAATAAGCGCCGTTCGGTCAATTACCTTAACTTTTAGTTCGCGTTCTAAATTACGTTGCTGAATGGGTGAGATTTTGGTATCTACTATCAAGAGTTCAATTTCTTGTTGGGCAAATACCGGCTGTAAACGTTCAATCACACCGCGGCTGAAATAGGTTGCCGGTTTAATTTCTCTGATATGCACAATTTCAGCGCAAACCACATCTAAATTAACAGCCAAAGCTAATCCCTTAGCCTCTTCCAAACGGCTTGTTTCAGCCAACGTTTGTACTTCACCGCTAATGATTGGGCTTATGACATAAGCTTTTGTTTGTTTATTTTGCTCTATTTCTATCAACGGCTATTCTTCTGCAATATCAACAGCCACACTAGGCATCACGGTAGAAACGGCGTGTTTATACACAAGTTGCGTGTGTCCGTCGCGACGTAATAACAAACTTTCTTCATCTTGCTTGGTAATAATACCTTGCAATTTGACCCCGTTGATTAAAAAAACCGTTACTGAAATTTTTTCGTTAATTAAATCATCAAAAAAATCACTTTGCACTTTATTCATTTTTATTATTCCTTTTTTTTGTAAAAGTGAAAACCTTGTATAATGTAGCGCTTTTTCAAATAAAATCCACAACATTATAACTTTTTGCACGCAAATTTTGTGGATATTTTCTTAAATTAGCACTTGACAAGTTCAATTTTTAATGTCATATAGGCACTGTGATTGCTTTGGTAATACCGTCGTCGAAACGTAGTTTCGAAATACGGTTTTCCACCCCGAGCTTTAATAAAATAAAGATGGAGAGGTGGCAGAGTGGTTTAATTAGAGCGGTCTTGGAATCGTAGCGAAGCGTAGATAGCGTGCGAGACAATTCTTTGATTGGCGAGCTAAGCAATACCGTCGTCGAAACGTAGTTTCGAAATACGGTTTTCCACCC
>OMQE01000113.1 GCA_900313155.1 uncultured Rhodospirillaceae bacterium
AACGTAAATAAATTGTTAACATATAAAAAACAAATTTCAACAGAACTTTTTAAGAACATTGCAATTAATTTTCTTGACAGCGAATTTTTCCAGAGTCGCGATAGATTCGCTGTTTTCGCACAAAAAAACACGTGTCGAACCCATAAGGAATCAACCCGTGTTAAAATATAAAATTTATAAAACTTTAGATTATAAAGCCTTAATTTTTTGTGCTAAACGAGAAATTGTTCGTGAAGCCATATTTTTGTGGAACACACCTTTTTGTGCCGCACGCATCATCTCGCTTTCTGCAACCTTCAAAGCAGCAGTAGCAGCTTCTTTATCTTGCGCATTAATCAAAGCATCAACTTTTTTTACAAAAGTTCTGACGCGACTCTTACGTGCACCGTTAATCACGCTGCGTTTATGGTTTCTAACAATTCTTGTTTTTGCCGATTTATGATTGGCCATAATTTTCTTTCCTTAAATAAAACTGTTAATACAAAATTTATCTGCTAAACGTTATAACCACGAGTTGCCGCATAAGTCAACAACATTTTTACATTTTTTTCATTTTTAGGGCTTTGTTTTAATGGTGATGCGTACCAATAACGGCGAATTATTTTCTTTGACCACTTCTAAAGTTTCGCCTTCGCGGTAAAAGAGTAAATCGTTTCCCCGATTCCCTTGATAAATCCACCCCAGTTGCGGTAACGATTCTTTATAAAAATCACCGATTTTTTGAAATTGTTTAAGAGCAGATAATTTTTTGTTTTCGATTCTTTTTGGCGTTAAATAGGCTTCAATCAGGCGCGTCTCTTCGTTCCCGAAAGAAATGTCATCTTGGGTTATTTGCCCCATATATTCAGGCATTGGCACATCTTCCATTCCTTCAATAAACGCGGCGTTACTCCGATTCGCTAACAAGCACATTCCGCACCCAAAGACCAATATCCACAAATATTTTTTCATATCTTTGCTCCTATTTTTGCCATCTGTCGCAATAAAACGTTGAACGCCCGCCGAGAACAATTTTTTGAATGCCGCCGGTTTGCGCCACATTGCACCTGCAATGAGGACAGCGTAATCCCGTTTTGTTATAAACGCAATGACTTTCTTGAAAATACCCAATATCGCCATCGGGATGCGCATAATCATGAATGGTTGAACCACCGGCGGCAATCGCTTTTTCTAAAACGATTCGTGTATATTTAACAATTCGTCCGGCTTCGGTTTTGTTGATGGATTCGGCTGGTCTTTGCGGCAAAATTTGCGATAAATATAAAATTTCCGAAGCATAAATATTGCCGATTCCGCAAACAATGGCTTGGTCCAAAAGGGCAATTTTAACGGCACATTTTTTGCCGGCAAATTTTTGCAATAAGTATTCTGCCGTAAAGTTTTTATCCCACGCTTCATAGCCTAAATTTTTGAACAAATGATGTTCTTTGAGAGATTCGCTTTTGCACAGTGTTACCAGTCCGAAACGTCTGGGGTCATTATATATCAACGCGCCTTTTGTGGTTTGTAGTAATATATGGTCATGCTTTTGCAGATTCGCTGTTATTGTTTCTTCAAAACGAATTTTACCGCTCATACCGAAATGCCAGATAATTGTTAAGCCATTGTCCAGTTTGGTGAGCATATATTTAGCAATTCGCTTAAATTCAACAAAGCTTGCGCCCTCGATTCGCTTTGCAAAATCAGCCGGCACAATTTCGCGCAACTTTGGCTGACGCACGTCAGCTTTAATAATTGTGGCGCCATTGAATTTATTTTGCACGGCATTTTTAATTGTTTCAACTTCTGGCAGTTCCGGCATCATTATCTCCTTTTGTCGCGAATTATAACTTTATTGGTGATGTTTTGCAAATTTCTTGCGAATATTTATAAACAGCGTTATAATAATCTGATTTTGAAGACGGAAAGACAATGATAAAACGAACCAGAAAATATTACGCACCGCAAAATGAAAATGTTGAACATCAGTGCGATCACCCCGGTTGCCATGAAAAAGGCGAATATAAGGCGCCGAAAGACCGTCGTTTGAAGGAATATTATTGGTTTTGTTTGAAACATGTTCAAGAATATAATGCAAAGTGGAACTACTATGCCGGCGAAACACCGGAAGAAGAGGCCGAACAAGTCAAGCGTAAAATGCACTTCAACCGCAAATTTCAGTCAAAAGTTCATTACCAATTCGGTTATGATTTGTGGGACGATGCCGAATTTTTTGACCGTGGTTATGCACGCAACACTGACAGCAACGAAGAATATTCACGTGACGGTATCTATTTTACCGTGCAAGAGCGACAATATATTCGCGTTCTGGAAATGAATATCCGCGACATCACTCCCGATTCGCTCAAAAAACAATATAAGAAAATGGCTAAAAAATACCATCCTGATATTAACCATGATGATGAAAAGGCCGAAGAAAAATTCAAGCAAATTTCCGCCGCCTATCATGCCCTGAAAGACAAATTCGACCGTATTCCAAATTACGATTTTGATTAACAAAACAAAAAAACAGCCCGATTTCTCGGACTGTTTCGCGCGTAAAATTTTCAATCGAATTATGCTGCTTTGTTCATCTTTGTGGCGGCAAATTCGTTCATCTTTTCAATAATGTAACTCATTTGTTCATCGGTCAAATACGGTGTCATCGGCAAACTGCATACGGTTTTGGAAAGCTTTTCGCAAACCGGCAACGAGCGCGTGTTCCACTTAGCATACGCCGTTTGCGTATTTACCGGACGCGGATAGTATGCGCCGCACGGAATACCGTTGGCTTTCAGATACGTCATCAACTCATCACGGTCTTCACAAGTGATGGTGTAGAGCGCATAAGCCGAACGACAGTTATCCAAAATCTTTTGCTTACCGAAATAGTTGCTCAGCTCATTATCATAGCGTTTGGCAACTTTATAGCGATTCTCCAATTCTTGCTTGAATTGTGTTAATTTCAAAAGCAAAACCGCACCTTGGAAGGAGTTCATACGTCCGGTCATGCCTAAACGCACGTTGTCATAGTGGTCTTCCGGCGACATACCATGTACGCGACAAGACTGCACCAAAGCATTTTCTGTTTCCGAATTGGTGAACACGGCACCGCCGTCACCATAGCCACCGAGCGGCTTGGTCGGATAAAACGAGGTTGCGCTCATATCGGCAATTGAGCCGGCATTGTGCCCATGATAAATAGAACCGAAGCTTTGGCAGGAATCGGAAAGAACTTTCATGCCGTTTTCGTGCGCAATTTTAATAATTTCATCATAATCACACGGCGAACCGAAAATATCTACCGCAATAACAGCTTTCAAATTAAGCTTGCCTTCTGCCTTAACAGCCGCAATAGCACGTTTCAAGTCATTAACATCCATATTGTAGGTGTTCGGATCAGAATCAATAAAAATCGGAGTTGCACCGAGCAAAACTGGAGCTTCGGCCGAAGCAACAAATGTAAATGACGAAACAAAAACC
>OMQE01000175.1 GCA_900313155.1 uncultured Rhodospirillaceae bacterium
GAGGTTTTACAAATTTTAGCTCAAGGCAATCCGCAGGCGCAAAAATATGCAACAACGGTGCAAAAATTTGCTCATGGCGGTGTTGTCAGCGCCAAGTCTTTGGTTGAAGATTTTAACAATATTTATGCAGTTTTGAACAATATGCCGGTTGCAGATGCGCCGGCTCAACCACAGGCAGAAGAGCCTGTGCCACAAAAGTGGTATGAAAAAGCGTGGCAGTGGTTCAAAAAATTGGCAGTTCATCGCAAAAAAATGCCAAAGCCGGAATTTAAGGCCGAGCAAGACAAAGTTTATGCATTGGTTAATGAAGCCCGATTTGCCGAAGCTTTGAATAAAATGAAAACCGATGTTAAATATAATTCGGTTGAAGCACCAATGTTGCGCGCATGGCAAAATCAGGCTGAAAGCTATGTTGAATTTGAGGCGGCAATGAACGCTTTGCTGATGAATGCCATGGCTAATGTTCGCTTAAAAGAAATGCAAAAATAATGACCGATTTAAAAAAAATATGGCAAAAACACTATGCAACAGTGCCATTACAACTGAAAAAGATTAAGCAAAGCGGCACGGTGGCAACGGCATTCAATGCAAATATTGATGCGGTTAGCAAAGTCAGCGGGGCTCAAATTGCCAAATTGGCGCAAATGCTGAATGTCAGTGTTGAAGATGCTCAAAACGGCAAATGTCAAATCAGTGCGCCGCAAGATGTTGTGCGCGGGGTGCTTAAATGTTTTATCAGCGGTAATGCGGAAGAGTGGTTGGCTGATAGTGCCGAAATTTATGACTGGCTTAAGCAAAATATCGGCTATGAGCGTTTGCAAATGGGCGGACAGGGCGGTATTGTTGCCAATGCATTGGCGGTTTTAGGCGTGCCTCGGGTGATAGCGCACACGGCCATGCAACCTAAACTTCAGGCTGAGCAGTTTTTAAATTTGCCGAATTTGTTTGCGCTTGATGATGCGGGAAATCTCGGACAGGCACGTCGGACGGTGCGTACCAAAGATACGGCGCTTGTTCATTGGATTATCGAATTTGACAAGGATGATACGCTGACTTTGGACGGTAAAACATATACTTGTCCGAAGTCTAATCGCTTTATTGCCTCGTATGATTCAGCAAATATGACACTTGCCGTTAATGACGCTTTTGTTTGTCATATCAGCGACAATGGTTACGACTATTTGGTGCTTTCCGGTTTTCATGGTTTAACGGCAAAAAGCGGTGGTGTTGAACGTATGGCGTCGGTGGCAAAAATCATTAAAATATGGAAAAATTGTTTTCCGCAGGGGCTTATTCATTTAGAGCTGGCTTCTACTCAAGATAAAGTTATCAGGCAGGCAATTTTGCAACATATTGCACCGTTAGCCGATTCTTTAGGGTTGAATGACCGTGAGGCTTTAGAGGTTTTGGAAGTTATCAATCCGGCGCAATATAATGAGTTAAAAACGCAAAAATTGTCGGCGGTTGAACTTTATGAAATTTGTCGGCAAATTCGGCAAAAAACGCAAATACCACGGCTGCAAATGCACATGTTTGGGTTATATATTACCCTACAAAATAAAGACTTTAGCGTTTCGGCACAGCAAAATTTGCGTGGTATGTTGTTGGCATCGGCCGTGGCGGCGTCTAAGGCGCATCTCGGCAAGCTGGAAAAAAAGGAAGATTTGTTGGCCGCTTTGCAAAGCACCGATACCACAGCGCTGTATGTTGATGAATTGCAAAATTTGAGCTCATATTTAAAAGCACCTCAGCTTTTGAGTGAAGGTATTATTGAAACAGAAGATGCTTGCCTGATTGCTGTTCCGACACTGATTGTGGCTCAGCCGCGCACATTAGTCGGCATGGGCGATACCATATCTTCGGTTTCGCTTATCGGTGCACGATAAGGTTTAAATTCTCTTATATTCAAAAAAGACCGGTTTGCGCCCTTCTCGAATGGCTTTGCGCTGATATTTTGTTTCTGCCCAATCAGCGGGTGGGTTGCGCCAGTCATCAGAACATTTTGCCGTCCACACAAAGTCATTATTGTTGCGCATTTGCTCCATAACCCAACGCTTATAAACCGCATGGTCGGTTGCAATTTGTAAAATACCGCCTTTTTTTATCAGTCGCGCCAATTCTTGTAAATTTTGCGGATTAACGAATCGGCGAGAAGCGTGTTTTTTCTTCGGCCACGGGTCCGGAAACAGCAGATACACCTTATCAAATGCCGCTGCCGGCAAGTTTGCAAACAATAAGCGCACATCGTCATCAAACACGCGGATATTGTCAGTTCGGTCGGCAAGCAAATGGATATCTTGAGCATTGCCGCATGCGTCACCTTCTTTAATGCCGGTCAGCAAATTAAGCAAATTTGCCACGCCGTTTTGATACACCTCTACGCCGATAAAGCCGGTTTGCGGAAAGTTTTTAGCAAGCGCTGCCAAATGACCGCCGTCACCAAAGCCGATTTCCAAACAGTATCGCTCTTTTGGGGCGGTAAAACATTCGGTCAAATTTATTTTTTGTTCGGCAGAAAGGCGAATCCGTGGTAAAAAATTTTCCAAGAGAAAATTTTTGGCTTTGCGAATTGTTCGCCCCTTGCGCCGACCGAAAAATTTCGGCTTAAGGATTTCTTGTGGGTTATTCATCATCGTTTTCATCAGAGTTCGGCAAATTATAAGTCGATTTTGACAGCAGAACAATTGCATCAAAGAGCTTTTTTGCCACCACACGATTAGGAATTTTATAGTAAGCACGGACCAATTCCAAAGTTTCAGCACGCTTCATCGGGTCATCATCAACAACCGGATGGTCTTCTTGCAATTCTTCCAAGTTGTCCATGTTGCGGTGCAACATTCGCGGACTGCGTGCGGCAGCTCGTTCGTCCATATCTTCAAAGAAAAAGCTCATCGGCACATTTAAAACACGGCTGATATCCCACAACCGGCTGGCACCGACGCGATTTTGCCCTTTTTCATACTTTTGCACTTGTTGAAAGGTTAAGCCCAACATTTCTGCTAATTGTTGTTGGGTAACGTGCAAAATGTTGCGGCGCAGGCGAATCCGTTTGCCAACATGGACATCAATCAAATTCGGTTCGCTTTCCTCTTTGTTTTTAAGTTCTTGTTTCATGGCTTCCCCTTTGTTAAATATACGATATTTTATGTATAAGAATTTATTCGTTTATTGTCAATTAAAAAGTTATCAATTCGTAAAAATTCAACCTTACATATATATTTGTTAATCCGATAAAAAAAAGCCCTTATGTTTGACACAAAGAGCAGTCCGGCACAAAAAAGGTAAAAAAATAAACTTTGTTCTTGACTTGGACAAAATTTTAGACTATAAAGAATTTTGATAAATTTTATTATTAACAGGCAGGTCTTTTTTAGGTCTGCTTAAGTATTAACTCTAAATTACTTTTTATGAAAAGAAACATTTGCAGCTCAAAGCTGAACGCCTATGTGGCTAACCAGAAGGCAAACACTGTTATTAATTTCTATTTTGCCGAGCAGAAGCTGGTCGAAGAAATTGCCTCCTATGCCAAGCAGCATCCGTATCAGAAGTTGCAAGCAGAACAGGGAATTGCCCTGCGCACGCTGACTTTGTGCTCTGCGCCTGATGTTCCGGTTACCGCCTTTGTTAAGACGGTTGGACAGCTCAAGGCCGTGCTTGATGTCAACACCGGTGCGGTGGTTGTGCTCAAGAAGGAGGATATCCAGTCCTCTCACAAGGCTTCCGATGAAGGTAAGTTGCTGGCGGCGCTGGTCGATGTGGCTGTGGAAGAGACAATTCA
>OMQE01000115.1 GCA_900313155.1 uncultured Rhodospirillaceae bacterium
GAAACCACTAATCTATCAGGTTTCGAACTGACACCGATGTTTGGCTATAGCCTCAATTTCTAAAATAAAAGAAGGCTCCGTTTTACGGAGCCTTCTTTTATTTTTTACTTTATCTCTTTGCCATAAAGCAACCAATCATAAATTTTTGATGATTTTCGCACTTCAATATTCATTTCATCAACCGTCATTTTGCTTTCTGTCAGTGTTGGCAAATTTGCAAACAAAGATGTGCCTAACCCAAGGCGATGCCCGCTGATTTTGCCACCCATGCTCTCTATAACGGATGGATAAATATCAAACGGCGTAAATACCCTATTTTTTTCAGTCACAGCCTGAACCGCACTGTTTATAAAAATATTCAGTGTCCGACGCTTCATATCCGTTTCAAACTCACCACGCATCATTTGATGGTCGCCAAGCAGAACAACCGTGCTGTTAGCATAAAACGGCTGTTGCTTCAGCCATTCAACAAATTGACCAATTTGAAAGTCGGAACACGATACCACATTTTTAAAATTCTTTTCGGTGCCATATTTATAGCCGCATACATCACCGGAGAATTCTTGCGAGCCGAAGTGCGTGTCAAGCGTCATTATGGTGAATACAAACGGTTTTCCCAGCTCTGCCAAATGATTCAGTTCTTCCTTTGCCTGCACAAACAGTTCCTTATCGGCAATACTTTTACTTTTTTGCTTATAAGACAATTTAATTCCCTGTTCACGCGCATAGTGCAAAGTATCTAAAAAGCGCTGCTTGCCGTGCGTTTTTACAAAATGATTCATACCGGCAAAGTTCCCGTTCGAACCGATTAAGAAACTCTCTTCATACCCTTGAGTGCGTAAGATGTCATACAAACACCAAGCGTTTGGATAAAATTCGCCTTTCGGACGTATCAAATTTACTTCTCTGATAGGTAATTGAATTGGCGCACCGCAAGTTTTTGCAAACAAACCGGCTTGTGTCCACTGCGTGCCGTCTATCGGAAATTCTCCGCCCAAATATTGACTATCGCTAAAACTGATATTTTCTTGAGCTAACTTATGCAATTGCGGTATTAAATCGTCCTGATAATAATTATGTTCCGGTGTTTGAGCAAAAGTTGCTTCCATACTTTCCATAAATATCAAAATCAAATTACGCTTTTTATGAGGAAAGCTGACTTCCGCGTTTTGCGGCAACACGTAGTATTGCTCGTAAAAATTAGACATTTCCCTCTTGTATGAACGATATGTTATCATAGCCCACACATTCATGCGCCAACAATAATAAGCCACGCAAAAAACAAACCATATCAAGCATATAACCCAGCGATATTCATATATTTTGGTTCTGATACGCTCTATGGACGACCATTTCAGCCGATATTTTCCGGAAAACAAAAGCCAAAGCACCAAAACAACAATAGTTCCGGTCATCACCGTATTTTGTAAATAACTTAAAATCAGCCTGATTTCCGAATGGAACGGCATATTTAGATGGAACATAATTTGCTCATACGTTACCGGACCAAATTTGCGTACCACCCAATTGGCTGAAGAAAACAGCATAAAACCCAAGAAAATAACGACATAAGGCATTTTATTTATCCATTCAATAACATCTATGCCTCAGTAATATAAGTTATCATATACAATAGCAAGCCCTTTATTAACTTATACATAAGATTCTGATTTGCGGCTTAAATAATGAAAATCATATATCATCAGAAAAACGTGAACCACAAAATTATCTATGGTCATACTCAAAACATTTTCCCTTGACAACACAAAGCAATCATTATTAAATGAGTTTTATCGAGGTATATGTTGAAGGAGTAAATAATCAATGGATGAAGAATATATTGCAACACTTTCTGAAAACGAAAAAATATCTTTTCTGAAAATTTTTTGCAAACTAATCAAAGCCGATGGTGCTATTGACAGTGAAGAGGTCAGTTTTTTGAAAATGATTGCCGCCAGATACGGCATTGGTAATACACAAATGGTTGAAATTATCAAAAATGCCGATGCCATTGATTGCATGTTTGAAGCACGCCAAATTAACGGACGTCAACATGCTCTTGAATTGATAAAAGAAATGTGTGTTATTGCTAATATTGACGAAGATTTGCACGATAATGAGCTGGATATCATTATTGATGTTGCTCGTGTTTTAGGTGTTGAAGATGATAAGGTTATTTTGATTAACCGTTGGGTGCTAGACAGCCTGATTTTAAATAAAACCGGTCGCGTTATCATGGAAAAAGACAATGGATAGAAATATATTGAAAAAAACTCTACAAGAACAAGTAATCCCAATGGCTGAGGCAGTTAAGAATAAACTGGCGTATTTGCAAGGCGATGATGTTTTTTCGGTTCCCAATCAACAACAAACAGAAGTACATTTTACCGATTTATTGATGATGCAAGGTCAGCCGAAAAAAATATCGTCCAAAACGGTTGAACCGCAAAACACTGCAGACAAAGTTGCCGTTCATAAGCAAAGCGTTGCCGCCAAAATTGCCGCTTTGCGAGGGGTTTCTACCATGCCGGGCGAATATCTTAATCGCAAATTTTAGTCCGCTAAGTTCTCCATATATTGCTGTTTAGCGGTCAAATAGTCAAACTTACCGGTACCCAACAAAGGTGGATTTTGTGTGTGAATTATCTCCTTCGGTGTCCAAAGTTCACTCATGCCGCATTTTTTGAAATATTGCGTTATTTTACCGCAATCAGCATCTTCGGCAGATGTTATCAACACCAGTTTTTCTCCTTTTTTCTCGTCACTTACCGCAATAACACCTTGTTTGGCATCAGGATATAACTCGTCAAGCAATTGTTCAACAGCTGAAAGCGACACCATTTCTCCACCGATTTTTGCAAAGCGCTTCACTCGCCCGCAAATATGCACAAAACCTTCATTGTCAACTTCAACAACATCACCGGTATTGTACCACTCATCTGCTTTTTGCAACTTGTTCGGTTCTGTCGGCAAAATATAACCCTGCATCACACTGTCAGCCTTAACCGATAATTCTCCACCGTGCTCTATCCCCTCAACCGCTTGCAACCGATATTCAACGCGTGGTAAAAAACGCCCAACCGTATTCTTTTTATAAAACATCGGAGTGTTGACCGATAAAACCGGTGAAGTTTCGGTTGTGCCATAGCCCTCGAAAATACGCACGCCGAATTTCTGCATCCATAATTCCGCTGTCCGTTCTTTCAGCTTTTCGCCGCCGACCACGGCAAAACGTATCGGGAAAAAGTCGTAAGGATTTGCCATTCGTCCATAGCCGTATAAAAACGTGTCTGTTCCTAAAATCGCCGTCGCCTGAACTTCGTATGCCACTTCCGGAATAATTCGGTAATGCAACGGCGACGGATAAAAATACGTCTTCACACCGTTGAGCATTGGCAATATTGTTCCCACGGTTAAACCAAACGAATGAAATATCGGCAATGCATTGAGCAAAACATCACGCGCATTAAACGGTACCGCCAAATGAATTTGCAAAGCATTGGCCAGCAAATTTTTATGTGATAATAACACAGCTTTCGGCATACCTTCGGAACCGGATGTAAACAAGATAACCGCGGTTTTATCGGGCTTTTGAGGCAAAAATTGACGCAAAAAGTACTTTTTTATACCTACCATTTGGTCAGTAAATGAAATATGTTTGGCAGTGTCTTCTAAATACACCATATCTATCTGATTTTCCTGTGCAATTTTTTCAAATCGTTGTAAATTGCCCTGCTCTATAAATTGATGCGCCGTCACAATTTTTTTGAGCCCGACAGTGTGTAAACATGATGCGAATTGCTTTCCACCCAACGAAAAATTGAGCATGACCGGCACAACCCCAACCGCTTGCAAAGCAAAAAAACTAACCACGCCGGCCAAACTGTTCGGCAACAATACCCCTACCCTTTCCGTGCCACCTGATACACGGCGTAAATGTTCACCAAGCACGTAAGTTTTGAGTAAAAATTGCCCGTATGTCAGCGTTGTTTTGTTTGTATCAAGAGCAATTTTGTGCTGTTTGCCATATAGCTTTTCCGCTTTCAGCAGTGCCTCAAACAGCGACATATTTTTATTGTCGGTATCATACATCATTTCTGCCATAATATCGTGCAATTTTAATGATGTCAGATGTCGCCGTTCGCGTGCGCTTAAATCTTTCGATAAATTGATTTCACACGCCGGTAATATGGATAGCTTGATTTTTGGAAAAACCTGCGTTTTGATTAAATCTCCAATATAAGAAAAGCGTGAATATTGTGCCCCGTCAATGCGCAACGGAATCAGTTTGGCGTCGCTTTTTTGCGCCACGACGCCAGCACCTTCGTAAACCTTCATTAGCGAGCCGGTTACACTAATTCGCCCTTCCGGAAAAATCATCACCGTTTTACCCTGATTAACAACATCTATCAGCGTTCTTACAGCCAACGGACTGGTCGGATTAAGCGGATAAAAATCGACCAAACCGCTGAACATTTTAACATACCATTTATTACCCCAGCCTCTATCTATGGCAAAAGTAATTTTTCGCGGCAGGTAGGCGGCAATCAGCACACCGTCTAAAAGAGAAACGTGGTTGGCAATAATCAACGCCTTTGAACCGGCCTGACGTAAATTTTGCACTCCCTCCACCTTAACGCGGAAAAACAAATTCAGCACCGAACAAAAAACAGAACGCACCAAGGCATCGGGAAGCAGCTTACAAATATAAAAAGCCACACCGGCGCTAATGATGGCAATGAATAAAAACAAATCCGTTATTTTGAAGCCCAGAGCAATCAAAATCATGGCAAAAATCGAAATAGCCACCATGCCTAAAGAATTGATGATATTATTACCCGCAATCACCGAAGCCACATTGGTTTTTGGGGCTTTTTTCTGCATCAGCGCATTCAGCGGAACCACATATAAGCCGCCCATAAAAGCGAAACCAAACAAACACAAAGCTAACATAATCCCCCGCGGCATACACAAAAACTGTGTTACAGAGAGTGCTTTTTCCGGTGTTGTGAAACCGGCTGAAAGCAAATATACACAAAAGGCAAAAACACTTAAACCGATTGCGCTTACCGGAACATAAACAATTGAAATTTCACTTTTGAGCAAACGACTGCAAAAATAAGAACCGGCTCCCACGCCCAGTGAAAACAGTACCAAAAACAATGTAACAACTTCTTTTTCGGTATTAAAAACCTTACTGCACAGCGGAAACAGTTGTGTTAAGAAAAACGCGCCTAAAATCCAAAACCAAGTTGCACCGATAATACACCGAAAAACAATAATATGAGATTTAATCAAACGGATATTATCACAAATTTGAGAAATCAGATTAATTTTTATTTTCATTTTTGGCTGTGTGCCGACCATAACCGGAATTTTCCAAGCGGCAATAATACCAATAACTGCACAAACAACAAGCAAACTCAAGCTCAAATTAACCGGCAAAACCGTTCCCATAATTGAACCCAAAATAATGGAAATATACGTACTTCCTTCCACAGCGGCGTTACCGGCAATCAACTCGTTTTGGCGCAATAATTGCGGCAACAAAGCATATTTAATCGGCCCGAAAAAGGTTGACTGCAACCCCATTAAAAAAAGCACAGTCATCAGCAATATTGGACTTGATGCCATAAAACACCCGATTGCCAACAACATCAGTACAAGTTCGACCACTTTTAAAACCCGTGTCATTGTGGCTCGACTGTATTTATCTGCCAATAGACCGGCAAAAGCCGAAAACAAAAAATACGGCAAAATAAACAAACCTGCCGCTAAATTAGCATATAAACTGACAGTTTGTTCATTTGCCAACATTTTATAGGCAATAAAAGTCATTAAGGTATTTTTGAACAAATTATCATTGAATGCGCCGAAAAACTGTGTTACCAAAAGCGGCAAAAAACGTTTTCCATGCCATAAATCTTTAGTCATAAGCTCTTCCTTATACTGCTAATTAAAAGTCCAACTTAAGCCAATTAAAACCCGATAGTCATTCGCGGCATTTTGATGTTCAGGATTAAAACGAATGCCGGCTTCACTGCGCAAGCTGATTTTATCGCTGATTTCTCGATTAAAATATGTTGCCAATTTGTATTCACGTTTTTTCGGCTTTAAGCCGGCCGCATAAGTTTGATGATATACGGTATCCGAATAATTATCTCTTCCGCTCGGAAAATTGATTTTGAGCCGACCGTTTTCAACGCGCAACGGCGATGAAAAACGCAACCCCGCATGTGTTTGCTTGTCTGTTTGATAATCTGCTTCAATGGCAAAACTGCTGCTCTCGATTTTAGAAGTTTGCAACAAATCGGAAGCAAACGATTGAGCCGCCGTATAGCCCCGATAATAACTGCCGCTCAAGGTAAGCTTATTTAACGGCTTCCAAGAAGCATGAATACCGGCCATATATGTATTTCCGCCGTTTGGCGCAAAAGCACCGTTACCGTTGGTACCGAGCAAGGCCTTTTGTTCATAAAGCATCCCTGAAGACAAAGTGATTGCGTATTTTTGCCCTTCGTGCAATTTAAGCCCCATATTCAAAGTATACGCTTGCTTTTTGAATGTGGCATCGTTGAAATCTCTATCGCCGTCATAAAGCCCGTTTTGTCCGCCGGCGGCTTCGAACATCAGTCCTGTTTTTTGCCCAAAATCATAATCGTAGCGCACACCATAGGCGTTGTTCAAATCCATAAACGGATTTTTCAGCTCGTTGGCAGTTGTATCGGCAGATTTATAGCGCGTATTTTCGCTGAAATAAAAACTGCTCTTATGCTTATTGTTTTGGTAGCTAAAACCAAAATATCCGCGTCCGTTGTTTTTTTTGTTCATACTCTCAGCAAAGCTGAAACTGAAATTACCTTCTTTCAGAGTTTGCATTTTTTGCGGCATCGCAATTTGATAAACTTCGTTTTTAAAAGTATTATAGTCGCCATGTGTAACATGAACAAATTTTGTCGTTGGTATGGCAAACGGACGGTTATAACGGTCAAAAACGGTCAAACTTTCCGGCAATGCTTTTTGAACGGCCTCTCGCATGGTAGAAGATATTATAATATCTGCACCATCCAAACTAATCGGCATTGAACGCACACTGTTTGCACTATATGTTGCCATACGAGCACCATCTTGGCGTGGAATATATGTGACCACGGCCGCGCCTAAATCAAGCATGCCGGCGCCATATTTTTCAGGTGTATAATCCGATGCCGCGGTTTTATTGGCTGTTTCCATCACAAGTTCTATCAGTTCTTGCGAGGTCATGTATGGAAAAGCCCCTTTCAAAAACGCTAAAGCGCCGCTAACAATCGGCGTTGCTTGTGAAGTACCTATGGTGGCAAAATAGTTTTGAGCGCTTCCGGTTTGTCCGCTACTGTATATGCCTCTGACGTATGAACCCGACACATCTCCTCCCGGGGCAGTGATACAATACCCTTTTGTGACGCCGCATTGGTTGGAATATGAGGCTAAACTATAGCTCTGTAATTTACCGGTAGAACTGTCAACTGAAACATCTGCGGCCGCAACCACCAGCATTTGCAAATCTTTATAATTATAGGTTGAATTGTTGTATTTAAATGTTTCGTCCAGATTTTTGATACCTGATTGCAAGTCCGGTTGCGAAACAGATTCATTACCGGCAGCTTTAACCACAATAATACCATCTGTATAACCATTGCGAACAACATTCTGGGCAATAATCAACTTCATACCTTCTCGAAATCCAGTATTAAATTGCGAAGACGAGGTTAAATGTTTGGCATTATAATTTTCACTAATATCAACCATTCCCATGCTTAAATTGATGATTTTGGCACCATTGAAAACCAAATGTCTGATAGGATTGTATATGCTCGATTGAAAATCCCAGCGCACCGCCTCTATTTTAGCATTGGCAAATGCCACCCCCATCATTCCAGAACCGTCCATATTTGCGGCAATCAATCCGGAAACGTGTGTGCCATGTAAGGCATCTGCATTTTTTTCAGTAATATATTTGTTAGGCGTTACATCATTTTTCAAATTATCCCAATTGTAATCGGCGTCGTAGTAAGAAGCCCATTCTTCAAATGCCGCCTCCTCTTCATCGGTAATATTACTGTCGTAAACCGTGTAATCAACCACGTTATTGGTGCCACTACCATATAAAACAAGCTTTTTACCGGAAAGAAAGAATTTTTTGATTGCCCAACAATGAGAAGTGTCACCATTGCGACACGGTCCGTAGTCATAATTGACCCCGCTGACTTTTGAAACATCACCGCTCGTCAGTTCGGAATGATTGGTCCACACACCGGAATCGATAATCCCTACTTTTACGTTTTGTAAATTTGTTGCAAATTTATGTTGCGAATCTTCTCCGATAAAATACGAATAGGCTTGAGCCGCGTTGATAGCACCTAAAAAATTAACCGATTTTCTGGTTGTTCCGTTACCAAAATTTTCGCCGCGATATTCCTTACTGTTTAAGTAATACGATTCCGGATACAATGTTGCAACATGACCACTTGGCGTTGGAACAGGTATATCCGAACTATCGCCGGTATTACCACCTGTTTCACCACCGGTATTACCACCGGTATTACCACCTGTTTCACCACCGGTATTACCACCTGTTTCACCACCGGTATTACCACCTGTTTCAC
>OMQE01000111.1 GCA_900313155.1 uncultured Rhodospirillaceae bacterium
GTGACCATGGACTTTATCGGGCAAGTGCAATCTCGCTTAATAGCCTATCAGTATGAGGGGTTATTACGCAAAGCCGCTCTCGTTAAACGGCGCTAAAAGCACTTTCTGCTTGCAAGTTTTGCGCTTGTGTACCTTTTCGTACACGGCGCTTAAAATTTGCGGCGCATTGAGCACTTTTATCTCCGTTTATTTTACATAGCGCTCAAAAAGCCCTGCGTACTCGTCGCGTTACTCGCGTTTTTAGGAAGTAAGTTTTTTATTTTTTTGCGCTTGTGTACCTTTTGAGTACACGGCGCTGGAGGATACAAAACAACCTCAAAATGTTGTTTTGTGACGACAGGCGATGTGAACGAGGTGAGCCAGCAAGCGAGAGCGTCGCGCAGCGAACCCGAGAACGAGTGACCGAAGCATAGTTAGCGATTGCGTTAGCAAGAGCTTACGGAGCAAGAAAAAATTTGCTGCGCATTAAACACTTTTATCGTTTTTTACGGAATACTCGTTGCACTACTCGCGTTTTTTGTAAATTTTGTTTTAATTAGCAATTGCCGATATAAACGTGGTTCAAATATTTTTTAGCTGTTTGTTGCAATAAGAGCAGAGTTTCTAAAGGTGTGACATCAATTTGGCTTTTGTAGCGCGGGAAATAGCGGCTGAGATGAAGCACAATTTCCGGAGAAAGCGAGGCTATCCATTGTGATTCTTGTTCCATTTCTGTCACACTATCGTTTTTTGTTGGCACGATGAGAGTTGTTATTTCAACATGACATTTATCATAAGCGGTGGCAATTGTCTGTTTGACGCAGTTTAAATCACCGTCGACATAATCATAATATTTTTGCGTAAAACCTTTTAAATCAATGTTCATAGCATCAATCAGAGGCAACAAATTTTGAAGAGGCTGTTGGTTAATTTGGCCGTTTGTAACCAACACCGTTTTCAAGCCGGCTTGCTTGAGCAATATGCAGCAGTCACGCACAAATTCATAGCCGATAAACGGCTCATTGTAGGTAAAAGCCACACCTAAATTTCCGGCAGGCTCTTGTGCCAACTTCAGCGCTAAATCGACCAACTGTCGCGGTGAAATGTTTTGACAGGCAATATCTTGGAAACCGGCCATGGAAATTTGATAATTTTGGCAAAACGGACAGCGCAAATTGCAACCGAAACTACCAACAGAAAGTATTTTGCTCCCCGGATAAAAGTGGAATAGCGGCTTTTTTTCAATAGGGTCTAGCGCAATAGAACTGATTTTGCCATAGTTTATCGGCGTCACTACACCATTGATGCACGCTCGCGCACGACAAAAACCAATTTGGCCTTCGTTCAGATTGCATTTTCGCGGACAAATCGGACATATCGGCATTGGTATTACTCCATATATTAAAACGATAACAAAAAGTAACCGATAACACCAAAAAAGTCAAGAAATGTAACAAAAATGCTTGCATTTTCAAAATATTGTGTTATACAGAACAGGCAATTGAAAAATCGGCGATTCTTTTGCCGTTTTTGATGTTGTTTTGTGTTAATTATAATTTTGTGGGGGGTGAGCCATCGCCGAACCACAAAACCTTAAAGAAAAGAGGTATTAAAATGGCTAAATCTAAAAAGAAAATTTTAGGTCTGATCAAGCTGCAAATACCTGCGGGAAAGGCAAATCCGTCTCCGCCGGTTGGTCCTGCTTTGGGTCAAAAAGGCTTGAATATTATGGAATTTTGTAAGGCATTCAATGCGCAAACGCAAAAAATGGAACCGGGTATTCCGGTGCCTGTTATCATCACAGCTTATGATGATAAAAGCTTTACGTTCATCACCAAATTGCCGCCGGTTTCTTATTTGATTAAGAAAGCTGCCGGTGTTCAGTCGGCTTCAAAAGAACCGGGAAAATCGGTTGCCGGCCAAATCACCATGGCTCAGGTGAAAGAAATTGCCACCACTAAATTGCCGGATTTGAACTGCTCAACAGTTGAATCGGCTATGAACATGGTTAAAGGGCAAGCTGTTTCAATGGGTATTAAGGTAACGGAGTAAGTCGATGAGCGGAAAAAGATTAGTAAATGCGTATAAAAACCTTGATAAAAATCAAGCATATAGCTTGAAAGATGCTATTAGCATCGTTAAGGAAAATGCAACTGCAAAATTTGATGAGACCATCGATTTAGCAATTAACTTGGGTGTTGACCCGAAACACGCAGATCAAATGATTCGTGGTGTTTGCCAATTGCCGCATGGCAACGGTAAAACCGTTCGCGTGGCTGTGTTTGCCAAAGATGCCAAAGCTGATGAAGCTAAAGCAGCCGGTGCTGATATTGTCGGTGCCGAAAATTTGGTAGATTCGATTTTGGCTGGCAAAATTCATTTTGATCGTTGTATTGCAACGCCGGATATGATGGGCTTAGCCGGTCGTGTGGCGCGCGTTTTGGGACCAAAGGGCTTGATGCCAAACCCGAAGCTTGGTACAGTGACTATGGATGTTGCCACTGCTGTTAAAAATGCTAAAGCCGGTGAAGTTCAATATCGTGTTGAAAAAAATGGTATTGTTCATGCCGGTGTGGCTAAAGCTTCGTTCAGCAACGAGCAAATTTATGATAATGCTAAATTGTTCATTGAAACCATATTAAAAGCAAAACCGGCAACCGTTAAGGGAACTTATATGAAGAAAATTTCTATAAGCTCAACGATGGGAGTTGGTGTGAAAGTTGATTCGGCTAATTTATAATTGGCTTTCAACTGCATACGAACAAAACAAGCTTCTTTGCCATTAAGCAGGGAAGCTTGTTTTTTTGCCAATAAAATATGCCGTTATAAAATTTTACAACGGCAATTATGAAGTAATTGAGATTTAAGTATTACTTATTTTCCGTCATTACCTTTGGTGTTTGTAATAACTTTTGACATACCAGCATTTTTTTCAGCATTGATATTTCTGATAATTGGCAATAAATCTTTTGGCATTTCACCATTATAATATTTAGCAACATGCTCTCTCAATTCTGCTTCTCTTGCTTTCGGACTTGCAGTAATGGGTAATTTACCAATAATCATAGGATTGCCATTTTCATCTTTTAAATTTGGATCAACAGGATGCATATCACCGGCATTGTTATTCATCAAAGGTTGTTTACTGTCATATTTTGTGTCTTCATTTGATATATCGAATTTTCTATCGGCATAGATAACCGTAACAAAAGCATTAGGTCTTGTTGCTTTTCCAACACCACCCCAAACAGGTTCAACAGTATCTCCAGGTCTTGCAAAAAAAGCATATCTGTCATATTCAATTCCAGTCTCTAATATACCGTAAGCAGATTCACCTGATTTGAGGTCATCCCAAGATTTACCACCTTCAAGCTTGTATTTTGGACCTTTTTTATTCTTATAAGTATCTTTAGTTCCATCTTCATAAACTCTTGTAATTAAAGCCTCTCCTTCTTTGGCTTCTAGCCATTCACCAGTATCAGTGCAAAAGTACTTTTCGCCAGCAACACATTTAGTGATCATTTCTCTTTCTGGTATTTTTGCAACTTGCATAGCATATGGATCGTTAATAATTGCGTTAACACTTTCTTCTGTACATTTATAAGCGGTCATTATTATTCTCCTTAAAATATTGCGTAAAACCGAACGATTTTTCACAATGTCTTCGGGGGATAACTTGAATAGCAGTTAAAAACGGCAAAATATTGATATTAAAATATTTATTGACAAAAATTAGCTAATGTGATATAAAAAGAATGACATTGATTTTTAATGTTCCTTATTTTTCAATAGCTTATTTTGATTATAAATTGTTGTTTCTTGGATAAATATTTAAAAAAAGGAGCAACAATGATTTATGGATACATACGCACTTCAACCGATAAGCAGAACAATGAGAATCAACATTATGAAATAGAGCAATTTGCTAAAAACAATAACATTAAAATTGATAAATGGATTGAGGAAACGATATCATCCAAAAAGGATTTAGAAGAACGTAAACTTGGTAAATTGCTTAAAAAAATTAAGCAAGATGATATCATTATAGCAAGTGAATTAAGCCGTTTAGGGCGTAATTTATTACAAGTAATGTCTATA
>OMQE01000117.1 GCA_900313155.1 uncultured Rhodospirillaceae bacterium
GCAGAGTGGTCGAATGCGGTTGACTCGAAATCAATTGTACGTTTTGTCGCGTACCTGGGGTTCGAATCCCTATCTCACCGCCATTTTAATAGATAAGCATTTGTTTTATCACAATAAAATTTTGTAATAAAAACCTTAAAAAAGGGTGATACAAAAGGGTGATACAACAAATGCTTAATTCTTATCCACACTTAACTATGTAAAAACAGCTGTGTTACGCCATACATTATGTCTGAATATTATTTACATAAACGGCAGATTTTAACCGTTTGCTGTCATGTGTTTAGGGCGGATAAATTTATTGTGTTTTCAAGTCGTGGATATCGAACAACGGACGGCCTTGTGCCATGCGCGTCATTTGCATTTCAATCGTGGTGGCCAAGTTCAATTTACCACTTTTAATAATGTTACGGGTTTGGTCGCCTTGCGTGGTAATCGGGTTGGCAAACAGATATTGCACCACAGGACGCTTTTTGCCTGAACCGATGAGTGTTTGGTGGATAACTCCCAAAACACCGCGAGAAAGCAAGTCAAATGCCAATTCTTCACTCATTTCGCCACCGGAAGCGTGCTTAACCAAGGCATCAAGTGCGTCGGAAACATTGTTGGCGTGAATAGTTGAAAGCACCAAGTGGCCGGAAGTGGCGGCGCGCAAAACTTCGCTGGCAGCTTCCGGTGTTCTGATTTCGCCCACCATAATATAGCGCGGACGTGAACGTAAGGCTGAACGAAGTGACGCGCCCCAGTCATCGTCAACAGGTTGGGTTTGCTTGCATAACCCCAGAGAACCATTTGCGGCATTATATTCACCGTCAAGCGGCATTTCAAACGGGTCTTCAATAGTATAAGCAAAGCCGCCGTTGCGAATAAGAAACTCGCGCAACAAGCTTGAAATGGTGGTGGTTTTACCTGAACCCGTGGCGCCGCCAAGCAAAATCAATCCCGAGGCATTGCCCAACGTGGCTAAATAGTTAATCAAAGCTATTGGGTAGCCGAGAGCGGTTAAATCCGGAACTTTTTTCGGCATTTTACGCATACAATACATTACACCATACATGGAAACAGTGCGTTCAACACGGAAAAAATAGCCTTCGTAAATGACCGAATAATTCGATTTTCCTTCATATTTGCTTTGCAACAAATTATAAAATTCTTCAAAATCATCAGGGTGAAACTCTTGCAATCCGTTTTCCGTATTCATATCGGGTACAAAAACATGTTTATCCGGCATGATATAAATATCTGAATAGAAAAAATCGTTAATTCTGGTCATTATTTTTCTCCTCGAAAACTTGCTTATAGAGGCAGTATAAAGCGCTAATTGTTAAATTCTCTTTAATTGCTATTGCTTTAAGCAAAAAAATATTCTACATTGCAGATAAAACAAGGTTGATGTAAAAAAATGAGACAACTAAAATTTATCGGTGTTTTTATTGTAGGATTGATTATAGCGCATTTGGCGTTCTTCGGGCTGATGTATTGGAAGCCTGCATTATGTGCCGGTTGTGTGACGATTTCGGTTTTTGAAGTGTGGAAAATTTCTGCGTTATACAGATGGATATTGGGCGGATATGTTGGTTTATGGTGCGTTTTCGGGGTGTGTTATTTGTTACGCGCCAAAATAAAACAAAAACTGCTCAACGTTTATACTTTCAAAAATTATGCGCAAATTTTACCCTATGCCAAACCATATTGGTTCAGAGCATTGTTGGCTGTAGCCATTACCATGCCGGTTGGGTCTATGGATGCGGTGATTGCATGGTCATTAAAGCCGTTTATGGACGTGGTGTTGGTGGAAAAACAGACCGGCTGGACAATGTATATTCCGCTGATGATTATTGTTTTTAGCGTGTTGCAAGCCTTGTTCACCTATATTTCAACCTATATGAATACATGGGTTGGCAACAAAATGGCTAACGATTTAAAAAGACAACTGTTTCAAAAACTGATGCATTCCGATGCGGCATTTTTTGATAAGTCAAATTCCGGCGAAGTGCTGTTCAGTTATAATAATTGTGCAGAAGCGGCATGTAGCGGTTTGCTCAATAGCATGAAAATGTTTTCAACCCGATTGTTCTCTTCATTATCGCTGATTTGTGTGCTGTTTTACAACTCGTGGCAGTTGGCAATTGTGGCTGTGGTCGTGATGATATGTGCACTCTACCCGCTGACAAAAGCACGCAAACGGCTCAAAAAGGTCTTCACGATTGATATGAATGTGATGGCAGAGCTTCTAAACAGCTATAATGAAACTTTTGGCGGTAATCGGATTATCAGTGCTTATAATTTGCGCGAATATTGCAAAGCCAAATTTGTAAAAATTGTTAACACTATTTTTGATTTGAATTTGCGTATGGTCAAACGTATGGGCATTATTGCGCCGAGTATGCATGTTATTTCTTCTTTTGGGATTGCTTTTGTAATTTGGTATGGAAGCTATTTAATTGTTAATCATCAAATTACGGTGGGCAATTTCGCCTCGTTTATTACTTCATTGGTGATGCTTTATAATCCGCTTAAATCTATCGGTAATAATTATAACGGCGTGATTATGTCGCTGATGATGGTGGAAAAAGTGATGGGGATTTTACATGAAGAACCAAAAATCAAAAGCAAGGAAAATGCTGAAACTTTACCGGTTTGTCATGGAGATATTTGTTATAAAAATGTTTGTTTTGAATATGAACAAAATCATCCGGTATTAAAGAACATAAACCTTGATATTAAAGCCGGTCAGACAATTGCTTTGGTTGGCAATTCCGGTGGCGGAAAAACAACAATTTCAACCTTGTTGCCGCGATTTTATGATGTACAAAGCGGACAAATTTTGGTAGATGGGCACAATGTTAAAGATTTAGATTTAGAGTGTTTGCGCCAAAATATTGCAATTGTATTTCAAGATAATTTTCTATTTGGCGGAACAATAAGAGAAAATATTTTGCTGGGACAAGGTAATGTGAGCGAAGAACAGCTTAATTTAGCGGTTAAGTCGGCTTGTTTAGATGAGTTTATTGCATCATTACCTGCAGGGTTAGATACGCTGGTTGGTGAGCGAGGTGTTACCCTTTCCGGCGGGCAAAAACAGCGTATTGCCATTGCGCGTGCTTTTATTAAAAATGCTCCGATTCTGATTTTGGACGAGGCAACTTCAGCACTTGACAACAAATCGGAAGCTATTGTTCAACAGGCTATTGATAATTTGATGAAAAATCGAACGGTTTTGGTGATTGCACATCGCCTTTCAACGATTCGCAATGCCGACTGCATTGTGGTTCTTAACAATGGAGAAATTGTTGAGCGGGGGACACATGACGAACTTCTGGCTAAAGGCAAGGAATATGCCGCGCTCTATCGCACTCAACTTATGTAAAAAAACTCGTCTTATGTTGTAGCATCCCTTTATATCACGCTTTTTGCAGTTTTTAATGTAATGCAATCTATGGATAGGTCTGAACAAAAAAATCGCCATTTTTGGCGATTTGTAATACTTGGCAGGGGCAGAAAGATTCGAACTCTCGACACTCGGTTTTGGAGACCGATGCTCTACCAACTGAGCTATACCCCTAATCAAAGCGACTAATTTTTTATTATCGGATTACTTAATACACGTTAATTTTTTAAAAAGCAAGCATTTTTTTCGATACTGCAATTTTTATCGCTGCAAACGCGAATTAACCTTGATTATTTATAATTGATAGTAGATTATTTTGCTCTTATTTGGATTTTACATGAACGGCAACGGCAAAATTGTGCCGCCATCGCGCATCAATTTACCCGCTCCGCGCGGTTGCAAATATTCCGATTCCATACCGATATTACGCTCATAAATCTCGGCATAGTTACCGATAGAGCCAATAACTTCACGCAACCAATTCGGTTGGATATGTAAGCCGCGCCACATTTGGGGATTGTCACCAAATAAATTACGCAATTCAGGTTGGTCATTGGTTGCATAAAAGCCTAAATTTGTCCCTTTAATATCGTATTGTTCGGCCAAAAACATAGCATTGAACACCCATTTGAGTGCCAACTGCAAATCCAAATTATCGTAACGAACCATAGCATACATCGGCTGTGAAGCAATTTTCATCGGCAACAAATTTAATGCCAGTTTCGGCATACTTTTTTTAAGACCTTGTAGCACAAGACCGTTGGCTGTTATCAACGAACAGCGCTTCAGCATAAAAGCTTCAGATGCTTGATTTTGGTCTTTAAATGTCAGATATGTAATGCCAAAATTGTGTTTGGCGTTATATTCTTCAAAATTTCGTTGAGAGCCGGAATCGGCCGGAATACATATTTTTTTGTCTTTATAGTCGGCTAAATCTTCCGATTCGTCACCACGTGTCATAATTTGTTGGCTGTCAAAATAAAGCGGCCCGACACCAAGCACTTGGCGAGAAGTTTCCATTTGTGCCGAATATGTTGCCCCGCTTAACATCACGTCTATTTTACCGCTGTTAAGTGCGTCAACGGCGTTACCTGAGCCAACGTGCACCATTTCAAACTTATTCCTGTCACCATTGATGGCCTGTGCCATAATTCGGCACAAATCTGCATCAATCCCTTTCCAAACATTATCTTCCATACGTGCATACGCCGGATTTTTCAGATTTGTTCCGCAACGAATAACTCCGCGTTGAGCAATAGTATCAACAGCCGAAAAGGGCGGTAACGTTTGAAACACACCGGTTTGGATATGTCCGCCTGTTGGCTGAACGAGCATGGTTTGAGCTTGAGCCGAAAAGGCAAACATGGTAAATATGACAGAAAAAATCGAAAATGCTTTCATTTTTTTTACTTTCGCGCTAATATAACTCTATAGATAATTTATAGGATTTATGATGAAAATAAAATATTTTTTGCGACTTATCATACTTTTTTTGCCGGTTTTATTACCTTTCGGTTCAGCAAATGCGGTTTTAAACACCACAACAGCTCAAAATTGGGCATCGGAAAAAGGTGAACAGATTCTGCATATTTTAGCTCAACCGACCAGCGCGGAAAAATATGCCTCGCTGGATAAAATTTTAACCCAAGATGTTGACTTGGACCATGCGGCTCGTTTTGCCGTTGGAAAATATTGGAAAAAAATGACACCGGCACAACAAGAACAATACGTTCAACTGTTTGAGCGATATATTGCGATTTTGTATAGAGATTATCCGTTAGAAATTCCAGCCGGCAGTGTTCAATTTGCCATAGATAAAACAATTATGGATAAAAACAAAGCCTTTGTATGGTGCCGCATTTTTTTATTGGCGCCGCAAGATTCGACTGAAGATAAAACCACATTTAAAGTTTTGTTCGTATTAGCCGAAAACAACAAGCGTATTCAAGTGCAAGACCTGAAAGTAGAAGAAAGCAGTTTGCTGATGGCGTTTCGCGACCGCTTTTATAAGATGATTCATCAAGATAATGACGACGAAATAGAGTGGTTTTTAGAAGACCTGAGCGCGATAACCGAAAATCCGCAATAACCAATTTTTATTTTATCGGTTTAATGTCTTTGATTAAATCAGATATTTTGGCGGTTTGTGCTTCAATATTCTGTGCCAATTTAGCATCATCTTTAGCTATATCTTCCGGACGAATGCAAAACAGACCGTCTTTGATGTCTTGCAGTTCGTCAGCCAGAGTCAACCCAACCAAAGCCAACATCATATTTTCGTTAACTGCCCGCGAACCGCCGGTAACTTGGCGTGCGCGCTCGTCTAATATTTTAGAAAGCTTGACAATATGCTCTTCTTGTCCGTCTTCGCAAACAATGGCATATTCGCGCTTATCAATTGTTATTGTTACTTGCCCCATTTTCTTCCAATACCTTTTCTAATCTGGCGACCACACTGTCAATGTCGTCGGTTGTTTGTGTAATGGTTTGTTGCATTTCGCTCAATTTTTGTTCCAATTCGGCATATTTTTGTGCCCATTCCTGATTTTTTTGTTCGGCTTCTTCCAATTGAGCTTTACGATTAGTCAATGCCGTATTCAAGTTTTGTACTTCGGTTTGCAAACCATTTATTTTTTCGCTGCGCGAATCCGCCAAATTTTGTAATTCTTTGATTTTGTTTTCGCTTTCCGTATTATTTTGAGCGGCACTTAAATCGGCTTTAAGTTGTTCCTTTTCGGCTTGCAGGCTTTGCACTTGTGCCTCTAAAACCGCCACTTTGGTTTGTGCTGTTGAGGTGTTGTTTTTTTCAGCCTCAATTGCTGAATCAAAATTTTGTTTTTGTTCGTGCACAACTTTAATCAGCTCCTCAACAACTTGGCTCAAACGATTAAGTGAATCGGTACTTTTTCCTAAATTTTGCGTATCCATAATAAAAAAACTTCCTTTTATTTAAAATTGTTGTATAATCATTTTCATTAAATATAGTGGTAACATAAAGAAATTCAAAATGCAAAACTTTATCATCAGAATTACGCAGGAAAATTTTAAATGCCTTAACAACGAGCGGTTTTCGTGTTTTATTTTGCCGGAAAA
>OMQE01000134.1 GCA_900313155.1 uncultured Rhodospirillaceae bacterium
GACAACACCGCCATGAGCAAATTTTTGCACCGTTGTTGCATATTTTTGCGCCTGCGGATTGCCTTGAGCTAAAATTTGTAAAACCTCCGCCTCATATTCAAACGGCAAACCGGTTTGAGCCATGTTCTGCACCGTTAAGGCACCTGCCGCAAGCAACACATCTGCCGACTGCGGCTTGTCGGAAACCTTAACATTTTCGAGTTTTTGCAAAGCACTGCTCAAAGCATCTTCTTTTTGTTCCAGCCATTCATTAAACTGCCTGCGAATTTCTGCCATATCTGTTGAATTGTCGCTTGGTGCGGCAACATAGTTTTTCGGCACCGAATTTTCAAGCGCTGTCAAGCGTTGTTCAAACATATTTTGCTTGCTATACAATTTGTTGGCTGACTGTGCATTTTGCTCTAAATCGGCAATTTTTTGTTGGATTTTAACCATTTGTCCGTAGCCGAACCAACCGGCACCGCCGACCGCAATCAGCACCGCCAAAAACAAAATCCACCCCAAAAAAGAGACAAACCCATTGCTTGTTGACGATGTTTCTTTTGGCGTATTTTCGGTATTTTTTTCCATTTTCAATATCCTTTTGCTTGACATTTTATGACAATATATTTCATATATATAAAAAAGTCTGACCATCTTCAAGTAAAAAGAAATGTTTTTAGGTTGAATAAATGATTGTATTGGGTATAGAAAGCAGTTGTGATGATACCGGTGCCGCCGTGGTAACCGATAGCAAAGAAATTTTGGGCGAAGCACTGCAATCGCAAGAAGAACATAAGCAATACGGCGGTGTGGTGCCGGAAATTGCCGCGCGAGCACATTTGGAACACGTTGATGAAATTATCAATGTTTGTTTGCAACGCGCACATATCGGGCTGGAAGAAGTAGATGCCGTTGCCGCTTCATGCGGACCGGGACTGATTGGCGGCGTAGTGGTGGGCGCCATGACAGCCAAAGCCTTGGCCTTGGCACTGAACAAGCCTTTTGTGGCGGTGAACCATTTGGAAGGACACGCTTTGTGCGCACGGATTGCTCACCCTATTGAATTTCCATATTTATTATTGCTGGTTTCCGGTGGACATTGTCAAATTTTAGTGGTTAAAAATGTAGGTGAATATCAACGTTTGGGCACCACAATTGATGACGCCGCCGGAGAAGCTTTTGACAAGGTGGCAAAAATGCTCGGCCTCGGCTATCCGGGTGGTCCGATGATTGAAAAACTGGCAGCAACCGGCGATGACAGCCGCTTTACGTTGCCTCGACCGCTAATCGGCTCTGGTGACTGCAACTTGTCTTTTTCGGGACTAAAAACAGCGGTGCGCAAAATTATTGAATCATATACCACAGATGGCAACATTGACCATGCTATTTTGCCTAAACAAGATGTCGCAGATATTTGCGCCTGCTTCCAAATGACGGCCACCGATTGCTTGGTGCGCAAGCTGGAACGAGCCATTAAGTATTTTAAGCAAAACTATCCGAGCGGACAACATGTTGTGGTTTCCGGCGGCGTGGCATCGAACACTTATTTGCGAGGCAAACTGAAAGAACTGGCAGAAAAGCACGGTTTGGAATTTGCCGCTCCGCCAATACGTTTTTGCACCGATAACGGCGTGATGGTGGCATGGGCAGGTTTGGAACGCTTCCGCGCCGGATATACTTCGCCGCTTGATTTTAAACCACGTCCGCGTTGGCCTTTAGATGAAAATGCACCCAAAGCCGCCGGTGCCGGAGGCGTAAAAGCATGACACGTCCACAAGCCGAAATTTTAGAAATTATGCAAATTTTCGAGCGAGAAAATCCTAATCCGCAATGTGAACTGAATTTTTGCAATCCTTACACACTGTTGGTGGCCGTCGTGCTTTCGGCGCAGAGTACCGATAAGGGCGTGAACAAGGCAACAGAAGCGTTGTTCAAAGTGGCAGATACACCGCAAAAAATGCTCGCTTTGGGAGAAGAAAAATTAAAAGAATATATTAAAACCATCGGACTTTTTAATAATAAAGCCAAAAATATTATGGCCTTAAGCCGGCAATTGGTAGAAGAATTCGGCGGCGATGTGCCTACCGACCGCGACACGCTGACAACGCTGGCCGGCGTGGGACGAAAAACCGCCAATGTAGTCATGAACGTGTGGTACCATCAACCGACTTTAGCCGTAGATACCCACGTGATGCGCATTGCACACCGGCTAAATTTCAGCCAAGGAAAAACGCCGCTTGAAGTGGAACAAGATTTAATGAAAGTTTTGCCTGACAATATGGTTATCAATACTAACCACTGGTTGGTGCTTTTCGGGCGCTACATTTGCAAGGCTCAAAAACCGTTGTGCGAACAATGTCCGATTTTCAGCTATTGCACCAGCAAAGACAAGCGCTGTGCTTAATATTTGCGGATAATGCCTGATAGAACACCTTGGATTTTGACACGCTCTGCCGGCAAAGTGCGAGTCTGATACTCTTTATTGCATGGCACAAGATGAACCACGTTTTTATCTTTTTTCAAAATCTTCAGCGTGGCTTCGCTGTTATCAACCAACGCCACCACAATTTTGCCGTTATCGGCCTGTTCTTGGCGACGAATAACGGCCGTGTCGCCGTCCATAATGCCGGCTTCTATCATCGAATCGCCCTCAATTTTCAGGGCATAATACTGTCCGATCGAAACCATATCAAACGGCACACTGACCGATTCGGTTTCATCAGCAATAGCAGCTATCGGCGTACCGGCGGCAATTTTACCGTATAAAGGAATAGTAACCGAAGCATTTTGTAAGGCTTGTTCACGTTTTTTTTCTTCATCTATCACCGCTTGCGGCTTAAAACGCGGCAAACGTAAAACCTCTAAAGCACGGGCTTTATGCGGCATTCGGCGAATAAAATTACGTTCTTCCAAAGAATTTATCAGCGCATGAATGCCGGATTTAGATTTTAAGCCGATGGCTTCCTTCATTTCATCAAACGACGGACATTGACCGGTTTCACGATTAACTTTATTGATGAACATCAATAGGTTATATTGTTTTTGCGTGAGCATGTGGTTTCCTTTACAAAATTTGTTCTAGTTTAGTTCTATTTGGAAACGCTTGTCAATAAAAAATATCTTGATTTAAATATTTTTGTTGCGAAATTAAAACAAATAGATTATGGTAGCGACATCAATCATTGTTGAAAATTGTAAATATGGAGATGAAAATATGAAACAACTCGCAGGTGCTATCAGAATTGGTTGGGTTATTGAATATAAGGGCAAACCATGGACAATTACCAAAGCAGTACACATCAAACCGGGTAAAGGCGGTGCGTTTATGCAGGTAGAAATGAAAGAAGTGGAAGCCGGAACAAAAACAAATGAACGCTTCAGAACCGAAGATACGGTTGAAAAATTGATGGTTGAAGACAGAGATTGTCAGTTTTTGTTTGAAGATGCTTCAGGACTAACATTTATGGAGTCGGATACTTATGAACAATTTACCATGCCGGCAGATATTTTGGGCGATTCGCGTCCGTTCTTGACCGACGGTATGGATGTCAAAATTTCGTATATTGACGGTCGCCCGATTTCGGTAGATTTGCCTTTGCAAGTGGTTTGTACGGTTGTTGAAACAGAACCGGCATTGAAGGGACAAACTGTTTCTTCGTCATATAAGCCGGCGATTTTGGATAATGGTGTGCGCACAACCGTTCCGCCGTTCATCAATGTGGGCGATAAAATTGTGGTTGGAACCGCCGAAGCGAACTATGTGGAAAGAGCAAAGTAATGGCATATCTTTCTCCCTCTCTAACGCTGATTGTCGGTGCGGTAAAAAAAGCCGCCGTGGCAATGGGGCGCGACTTCAACGAGTTGGAACATCTGCAAACTTCCGTACATAATGACGGCAAATTTGCCCTCCGCTCTTATGAAAAAATCAAAAAAACATTGCACGAAGAACTGCTTAAATTCAAGCCAAACTACGCATTTGTGGCTGAAACAAGCGATGCCTTGCCGGCGTCGGGCAACTATTTTGCCGTTAATGCCGTTGACGGCTTAACCAATTTCGGACACGGAAACACGCGTTTTGCTTTGTCGGTGGCAATGGTGGAAAACGGCGTGCCAATGTGCGC
>OMQE01000118.1 GCA_900313155.1 uncultured Rhodospirillaceae bacterium
CAGCTTCGCGCTTCCCGCAAGAACCCCGCCGCTCAACTCATCTTCTTGCCATCTCGCGGCCGGTGATGCTCCTTATAGGATATTAAAAAATGATTGTCAATAACTTTTTTTTATTTTTTTAATTTTTATGCAATATCGACCTCACATTTTTTAATAATATAATATTTATTTTGAAAATACAACATATTATTATTGTCATAATTTATATACACTGGTTTTATATTTTTTATTTTATCATCAAATAACCGACAATTCTAACACTTATTATATTATATATCCTCCACAAACAAAAAAGCGATTCGAGTTGCATTGTTATCACGAATCGCCAACTGCACAAATTTTTTCATCAACGGACTTTTACAGCAGCCACAAGTTCCCTTTGTTGCATAAGTTCTCTCTGACTCATCACATTTGAACCGGCTTGATATGGATTCTTCAATTGTTCAAACGATGACATTTGAGAAGGCCAACGCGCCGTATTTTCAAAAGGACTTTCAACAACTTTAAGCGGTCCGTTACTCATAATTACAGCGTCCTCTCCATTACGCCAAGCCTCAAAACGATTTACATCTTCTGCAAAAGTTCTGTTTTGTTTGGCTGCCTCACGCATATATGGCATCATTTGTTGTTCTGCCGATTGTACATCAATATCTTTATAAAAACTGCCTTTTTCCGGCATATCTCCGGCGTTTGGATAACGACGTTTAGCTTCTTCCATAACCAGTTTTATTTCGTCTAACACATATTTTTTATCACTTTCGTAATTTGTAGGATTTATGTGTCCGTTTAAGCGATGTAAATTTTCGTACGCAGTGCCTAATGCAACTCTAAATTGTCCATCGTCAAGTGCAGAATATTTATTCGGCTCTGAACGTTGCGGCATATACCTTTGTTCAAGGTTCTCAACGCCGGCAAGAATCGATTTATTTATACCTGAATTCGTATTTGATGATTTCACCGAATCGGCTTTAAATGAGGAAATAGCGGATTGTAAATCCTTCGGTGACGCATTTTTGATTATATCTGTACATTGATCAATATCCATTCCATTAACCGACACACCGCCGAATCCATTTGCCGAATTTGCCTCTATAATGCAATATGCCCTAACCGCCTCATAAACATTGTTATGTATTTGCATTTGTTCCGGCTTTTGCGCGCCGTTTGAAGTACGCATCGCTGTAATTTGCTTGCGCAATGCATTTAAATCTTCTCTTGAATGCCCCTTTCCGGCATTGTCCAGCGTTGCCTTAAAAAGTGCATCTGCTTTGCGCACAACTCGAGAATTGTCACGCGCAGCGGCATAAGACGACTTTTTGCCAGATAGAACATTTTGCACACGCTTCCAAAAAGATGGCTTTTCACGCGCGCCGATGTAGCCTTTGTGTCCGTTGATATCAATACTCATCGCAACAGACATATCATATTTATGCCTCATCTCATTTTCTTTGAGGTGACGATGGTAGTTATCACGGATATCAGGATAATTTTTTTCCATATTTTTCCAAAAATCTTGTTTAGCCTTTTCCCACTCACCTTTCATTTTATCTTTGGCTTCTTGAGATTGCTCAACAATATTATGAAACGTTTCACTCTGCATCAAAAAACTCTTGTAAGCATTAGCGTAATTTTGCAGATATTGCGCAAACGTTTGCTTGCCAGAAGCCAGATCACGCAGTTGCTCAAATTCCCATTTAATGCCGTCCATTCTTGATTGGATATATTGCTCCACTTTTTCGGTTATTGAAGTATCAGCCATACTTTTTCTCCTCTTAGTTAGGTTGTCTATTTTGCCTTTATGTCTATATTATAGCTATTTTGTTGATTATAGTCAACACATTTTTTCGTAAAGAAGATATAATCAAGGCAGTTAAGGCAGGCAAAAGGAACATGGTTTTGACAAACAGACTCGAAAATATCGGGCTGAATATTAAAAAATACCGCAAACAAATGAAGCTTTCGCAAGTGGAGTTGGCGGTAGAGGTCGGTATTGACCGTGCTTATTTGTCCGAAATAGAAAACGGGCGGACGAATCCTTCGGTTAATGTTCTTTATGCAATTGCCGATGCGTTGAAGATTGAAATTGAAAATTTATTCGCCACAGAGTTCAAAATTTAATTTTTCTACAAAAAATGCGACTCAATTTTGGAGTCGCGTACAGTCGAATAAGCTATGTTTTATAGTTCACGTCCTTTGTCTTTTTTCAAACCCTTGGAAGTTTTCTCAGGCGCGGCAATCGTTGGTTGATGCGCTTCACCTCTAAGAACAGCACCTGCCCGCTCCCTAAATGCAGCACCTCTACTACGGCTTGTTGAAGCAGCATTTGCGAATTCTTGTGAACGAAATTGCGTTGGTGTATAACGAATATTAGCACGTTGCATTTCCATCAAACGCGCTCCATCTTTCAAACTCATGTGTTTTGGCTTGGCGGCTTTTTTCTTTTGCCAATTTTCATAAGCACGTTTGAGACTTTGAAACGGATACATTGGATTTACCACAAACTTTAGCACTGCACCGCCGGTGGCAATTGTAGCGCCAAACGGCACCATAAAAAGCTTTTTTCCCACTAATTTCAATGGATTATCGAGGTCTTTTTTAGTATCGGAAGCACCATATTTCACCATCTCGCCTCCGGCACGTTCCATCATATGAAGTCCTCTATAAAGAGCACGATGAAAATTACCGGCAACCGGACTGACAAATTTGCGTGCAGCAAAATCACCACTTTGCATGTGAATATACGCTTTTCCATAACCACTGTCGAATTCATTTTCGGCTTCCATTTTCCATAGTTTGAGCCGATTCGCCAAACCCGATTCCACGCCGAGTCTTTCTTTGCGGAAATTTCTACCTTCACTTTTTTGATAGACACTGTTGGTAGATTGTTTTTCGTATAAACTAGCGCCATAGGAATCAGGTCCCATCCACTCCGTGAACTGCTCGTTTAGCTTTTTAATTTGTTCATTACGAAACTGCTTAAATTCTGGCGAATTCCAAGTGCTGGTAGTAATACCTTCGTGGGTTTCCGCCCATTGAAGTTTAATATAATCTTCCGTTTCAAAACTCTTACGCATTTCACTCATTGATTTTTCTCCCTAGCTCATGGCCTTATTATGTCTTGATTGTAGCTGTTTTTAAGATTACTGTCAATATATTTTTGTCAAAACTTTTTTTGTAATAAAAAAACTTTATTATGTTTAATATTACTTATTTTACTTGATAATCGCAAATTGATTGCTATTATATGTTCCGTAACGCAATTTTTTTGGGAGGTATATAAATTAATATATGGTAGAACAACG
>OMQE01000042.1 GCA_900313155.1 uncultured Rhodospirillaceae bacterium
CAATTAAACCTTATGCGGAAGCGAGGCGTAAATAAAGTCACTCACACAATTAGGCAACACGGAAATCAGCCATGCCGCAAAACGCATCGGCCATGGAAAAGCAATCAGCCCCACATTTTTTGCCACGCGCTGTGCAATAATTTGAGCCGCGCTTGAAGCGCTCATAAAAAACGGCATCGGACAAGTGTTTTTATCGGTTATTCGAGATTTAACAAACCCCGGACACACCACGTTCACATCTATTCCTTCCGGTCGTAATTGATTACGTAGAGCCTCGCCATAAGCCTTTACACACGCCTTGCTCGCACTATATGACGGGCAAGCCGAAAGCCCGTGATAGCCGGCAATTGAAGCTGTTATGACCACTGTTTTTGCACCACCTTTGTTTTGCCGATATAGTTCAACTGTTGGTGTTACCGTGTTAATAACACCCATCACGTTTGTTTCAAACGTGCAATATATATTTTCAGCTGTTTCTTCTCCTGTTGAAACACCGGCATTGGCAAACACCGCATCAAGCGGCGCAACAGCGTAGCAACTCTCAATCCACTGAGCCATTTGCTCTCGGTTCGTTACATCAATTTTTTGTGCATCAACATGTGCGCCTAATTTTTCACATTTTTCTCTAACTTCTTGCAAACGTTGCACATTTCGCCCACTTAAAAACAGATGCTTTGCACCATGCGCGGCATAATACAAAGCTAAAGCCTCCCCAATTCCCGACGAAGCGCCGGTAATTAAAATATTTGCAAAAGTCTTCATTTTTGCGTTCCTTTTATTTTATGTTCAATAAATTGCAAGAGCTTTTCCGGTTCGTCCCACACAATAGCAATTTCAAGCACATTGATATATTTTTGCATGGATGGCGGAATTTTAACAAAGTCTTTGCTGGTTGTGTAAATCTCCGCATTAAGTTTTTGCGCTTCACGAACTAAATTTTCCAGCTCTTTTTTATTATAAAAGTGATGGTCCGGAAAATCTACCGTTTTCACCACATTAAACCCTTGCTTTGTCAGTGTATGATAAAATTTTTGCGGATGTCCTATGCCGGCAAACGCTAAAATGTTCGGATTACTTATTGCTGTTTGCACCGGTTCGGTATGCCCGAAAAACACCGGCAAACCGCTTCGTTCGGCTAAATGATGATTATCTTTGCCCAAAATAATCAGCGCATCAGCCCGTTTAGTACCGTCCGCAAATGTTTCACGTAACGGACCGGCCGGAATAATCTTACCGTTACCAATACCATAATGTCCATCAAATACCAAAAATGACAAATCTTTATGAAGGCTCGGATTTTGAAAACCATCGTCCATAATAATGATGTCCGCACCTTCTTTAATGGCCAGTTTTGCCCCCTCATAGCGGTTGGCATTTACCACCACCGGCGCTTGTTTAGAAAGCAGTAACGGTTCATCACCCACCTCTTGTACCGCATGCTTTTTGTTATTAACCATCACGCCTTGCAACTTTCCGCCATAACCGCGCGTCACAAAAAACGGATGGAACATTTCTGTTTCAAGCATTTTTGCCAAAGCAATAGAAACAGGCGTTTTTCCTGTTCCGCCGGCAGTAATGTTGCCCACACATATTACCGGCACATCAACTTTTGGCGCCGTGTGCAACTTCAGACGCAACTGTGTCAAAGCCCCATAGAGCCAACCCACCGGTTGCAACAATTTAGAAACTACGGAATTAGATTGCCAATATTTAGGCGTTTTCATCTACCATATACCCCTGAATTTTTTCCACAATACCATCCAGCACTTTGGCCTCGCCCGTTGCCCAATTATACGCCAAACTGCGCTTGGCTTCCAACAGCTCCCGATTTTCCAAAAGCTGGTCCACCATATCAATCAGTTCCAAAACATCATTCACTTGAATAATACCATCGGCATGTTTGGCTCTGTTCATCGCATCAGCAAAATTATGCATATGCGGACCAACAATCACCGCATCACGGCAACGCGACGGTTCCATAAAGTTTTGCCCACCATGCGGATTAAGCGAACCACCGATAAAAACAATCGGACAAATTTCGTACCAAATTCCCATTTCTCCAATGGTGTCGGCCACATAAACATCTGTTTGCGACGTAATAGGTTCTTCTGCCGAGCGCAAAGCTACATTGAGCTGATAGTCGTTGCGCAGTTTATCCCTGATTTCTTGCCCCCGATTCGGATGACGTGGTGCAATCAGCGTTAACAAATGCGGGTGTTTTTGTTGCAATTCTTTCAAAAAGCGCCCGATTTTAAACTCCTCGTCATTATGCGTTGAACTAACCAACCACACCGGCCGATTTCCGATTTGCGACAATATTTCCTGCTTTTTAACCGTATCCACCGGAATAGGCAAACCGGCATATTTCAAATTACCGAGACACATGGCATCTTTTGCTCCCAAAACCCGCAAACGATAAGCATCTTCCTCTGACTGTCCCAAACACGCGGTAAAACAACCGAGCAACTCTTTGATAATAAATTCAAATTGCTGCCAACGCTTGAAAGACTTATTAGAAATACGACCGTTAATTAAAATCAGCGGAATATTTTTACGTTTAATAGCCGAAAGCATCGCCGGCCAAAATTCAGATTCGAACCATAGTGCAATAGTTGGTTGCCAATGCCGCACAAAACGAGTGGCAAAAACCGGATTATCTATGGGCAAATATTGATGGAAAGCCCGTTCAGGCAAACGCTTTGCCATTACCTCGGCTGAAGTGGTGGTGCCGGTGGTGACCATAATATGTATGTCGGGATAAATTTCCAAAAGCCGATTAATAAGCGGCAACATAGATATAGATTCTCCCACCGAGGCACCGTGCAACCATACCAATCTGCCCTGTGGACGCGGCAATTTCGGACGTCCGACACGCTCATTAAAACGTTTCACGTCTTCCTTCCCGATTTTTTTGCGCTTTTCAATATAGCGCCGAATGACAATAGGGTATAAAACACGTACCAAATTATTATAGATTCCGATAAACATTTACTTTCCTTCGTTTTCGTTATTTGTTTTGCGACTTTTTTTGGCTTCTTTGCCTTGAGCAATAAACGGCAACCCCATTTCTTTATCTAACTTCCAAGTCAGCTCATTAAGCGTTTGTTCAATTTTTTGCCGATATATTTCCAATTCTTCATCAGTTGTGTTTTCCGGAATAAACACCGGTTCGGTAATGGCATACATCCCCTTGTGGAATGGGAGCGGTATTAACATATTATCCCAACGTCGGGTAATAATTTTAGAACCGGCAATACTGTATGTAATCCCCATAATCGGCTTACCTGATTTACGTGCATAAAAAAGCGGGCTTAATGTCAGCTTCATACTCGGCCCGCGCGGTCCGTCGGGAATAATGGCAATACTGTTCCCCTGTTGCAGATTACGCATCAGTTCTATTGCTGCTTCTTTAGAATTTCGGTCGCTTGAGCCGTTGATGTTTCCAATACCGAATTTTGCTAAAATATGCACAATTATCCGCCCGTCTCGATGTGGCGAAACCAAAGCATTTAAGGGGCGTGTTTTGTTCCAAAAATATGGCATAATCAACGTTCTGCCGTGCCACCCGATAACAATCATACTGCCATATTTATCAAGTGTTTCATAAGTTTCTTTAACGCCGGTAACCGATTGCCATCTGGTGGTTAGACCCACAAATTTAAGGTAATAATAGGCCAAATTACCGATAATTTTTTCGCCAATCGGTGAGTTGATAAAATCCTTCAAAAACGTTAATTTCATAGCAGTTTTTCATTCTCCTTCTCACATAATACAGATATTTTTACAAAATACAATCTGAAAAAACAAAATATTAGGTGTTTTTTTATAAAAAATATGCTTAAATACACACAGAGGATAAAAAATGACTGATTTATATTTAACAGCTCCACAAGCCAAAGCAGAATTGGAAAAGTGTTTGCAATGCGCCGCAAAACCTTGTATGCGAGCTTGTCCGGCTTGCGTTTCGCCAAAAGATTTTATTGCTTACGCCAAAAGCGGAAATTGGCTTGAAGCGGCAAAACTTATTCAGTCACAAAACCCTATGGGAGAAATTTGCGGACTGATTTGCCCCGATTCATTTTGTATGAAAGCATGTGTTCGTGCACATTTAGACGCTCCGATACGTATTCCGCCGTTGCAGGCTTTGATTATGCAGAAAGCTCGCACGGAAAATTGGTTGTTGACCGAAAATCATATAGAACCTAATGGTAAAAAAATTGCCGTTATCGGCACCGGACCGGCGGGTATCGGCGCAACTTCGGTACTGTTGCAACAAGGCTGTAGCGTAACGGTATTTGAAAAAAATAATGTGGTCGGCGGCGCCTTAAATCTGATTCCGCAAGCACGCTTGCCTCGAGAAATTATTACATACGAATGGCAACGGTTAATGCAAAATCCGTTGTTAACACTTAAATTAAAGCACAAAATTCAAGATTTTCCGTCACTGATAAAAAATGGCTTTGATGGTGTTGTTGTGGCTGTTGGCGAACAAAAAACACGCTCTTTGGGTATTGATGGAGAAGAATGGGCACTTTCTTACACTCAATATCTGGCAAACCCAGAAAACTATGCCGGTAAAAAGCCGGTGGCTGTTATCGGCGGCGGCGCCGTGGCGGTAGATTGTGCCATAACGGCAAAAGCACAGGGCTCTCAACATGTCGAAATGTTTGTGCGGCGGCGCTTGGACCACATGCGTATTACTCAAGCCGAGCGTCAAAGCCTGCTTGAAAACGGTGTTGATATTACCACCATGACTCGTCCTGTTCGCTTACAAAAACAAGGTAATGAGTTAACATTATGGACTTCAAAAACACGTTTTAACTCGGAAAACAAGCTGGAGGATATTCCGAATACCACAACGCCGCGCACAGGTTTTGGCTATGTTATTTTGGCACTTGGGAGCGCACGTGAACAAGAAATTATACCTCATGAGCATATTGTTTTTTGCGGAGATTTTGTTCAGGGCGGTTCAACAGCGGTGCAAGCCATAGCCGACGGCAAAAAAGCCGCGCAAGAACTGATGCAATCTTTATGAATTTGGAAATTCATTTTAACCTTGATTTTTATCAAAAATTCGCTAATGTGAGCATAAATAATTCTAAAAGGAGATAAAATATGCTGATTTTTGCAATGTTATTGGGACTAATTATGTATAGCACACCGGCATTGGCCAATCCGGCTTGCGCCGTTTGTACCGTTGGTGTGGTTGCCGGTTTAAGCGTGGCTCGAAAACTGGGCGTAGATGACGGAGTTGTTGCCGTTTGGTCAGGTGCTCTTTTGGCGCTTATCGGTTACTGGACCATTTTGTGGTTTGATAAAAAGCATTGGAATTTTGCTTTTCGTAACCCAATTTTAATGGCTCTGTCATTGGCGATTATCGCCGGTGTTTATATCAAAGATTTAACTTACACGCCAAAACCGATTTTGATTTTTTATATGGACCCGTTTTTGTTCTGCACACTGCTTGGCGCTGCAATTTTAATATACAGCTCGGTGTTTTATCAGTGGATGAAAGCAAAAAACGGCGGCCATGCGCATTTCCCGTTTGAAAAAGTTGTGTTGCCGATTGTGGCTCTTGCTTTAGCAAGTTGGGCTGTTGATTATTTGCAAGTCAGCCAGCCGGCACCGGAATCTGCGTCACAAATAACAACTTCCATTCCGGCAGACGGTTCGGATATTTACGATTTTGGGCAATAGATTTTTTATTTTGCTTTTTTGATTTTATGCAAAGCCGTGTTCTTTTTTGAGCGCGGTTTTCTTTTTGGTTTAAGAACTTGCTCCGCCTTCTTAAGTTTTTGACGTGTCGGCTTTTCGTTTTTTTGCGCTTTTTTTTGCATATATTTACCCAAACGCCATTGGTGTCCTTTGTTGATCAGCCACGCTGCCAACATTAAACCGAATGCCATCAAAATCGGCACACCATTACCATATTCGCCAAACAAAGTTCTGTGTGCTAAGCTGAGTTTAACGGCAACATCTTCAACCCCGCGTTCACCCAATGCGATTTTTGCCGGCACTTCACCATAAGGTGTAATCACCGCGCTGATGCCGCTGTTGGCACTTCTTACCACGGTCATTCCTTCCTCTACCGCACGCATTTGCGCCGCCACCAAATGCTGATACGGACCGGCGCTCATGCCATACCAGCCGTCATTTGTCAGCACAACCGCCCATTGCGGTTTATCGCCTTTACGCACCACGTCGTCTGAAAAAATCACCTCGTAGCAAATCAGCGGCGCAAATTCCGGATACCCGTCCAACGTGATGGTTTTGAACTGCCGACCTTGTCCGAATTCGGCAATGGTATTGGTTAAAGGATGCACCCAATCCGGCAAATATTTACGAAACGGAATATACTCTCCAAACGGCACCAAGTGCGCTTTATCGTACAAATTCAACACTTGCGTCTTGCGATTGATAACCGCCAACGAATTATACGGTACATAGCTTTCCGGAGTCATTTCATAGCGCAAAAGTCCGGTTATTAAATAGCCGTGTTTCGGCACGGCGCGCCACAATTTTCCCCGATGTGCCGCATCATGAGTTAAATCAAACGGCGATGCAGTTTCGCCCCAAAAAGTAAAATCTATATGATGATTATCTTTTTCGCTGCTTAAATCAATATAGTCCTTAAAATTATTTTCCGCCGCCGCACGACTCCACTTCAAGCTTTGCGGAATGTTCGGTTGCACCAAACGCACCATAATTTCTTCACCGCTTGTTTCTTGGTCAATATGTGCCAACACAAACGCCCCATATTCCCACAAAACACCGAACACGCTCAACGATGCAGCAATCCACCACAATCTTTTTCGGCTTGGTTTTAATAACCACATCACCGGCAACATTGCTGCCAAAATTACCACCATAGACAGTCCGTATGTCCCCCACCAAGCCAGCGTTTGCAACAACGCCGGCCGAAAAGCCAATACCGAGCTAATCGGATTCCACGGAAAGCCGGTGAATATAAAACTGCGCAACCATTCAGTGCAAAAAAACCACATGGAAGCAAACAGCGCCATCTTTGCCGCTAAATTACGTCCACGACGCGTAATCATAAACGGTAAAATTGTGAATAGCCCGAAAAAAGCGCCGTTTAGAAACAGAACAAGCGGATACAAAAAACCGGTCTTTGCCACATCTATCAACAAGGCATTGCCTATCCAGCAGAAACCGCCGGCAAAATACCCAAAACCAAACCAGTATCCAATAGCCGCCAAATGTTTGGCGCTTTGCGTTTGCATGCAAAGCCATATTGCCAGAGAAAAGGCCACCGGAACCGTCCAAAACTGATAAAACGGCGGCAACCCCAAGGCCAAAATTCCTCCTGCAAACAATGCCAAAATTTTATGCCTTGTCGCACAATAAGCAACCATTTTTTTTAAAATACTATTCAACACTTTCCCCCGCGTACGGATTGGCAATATTCATCGTATGTAAAATTGCCGCTTCCAAACCTTCCATTTTTTCGGCGTCATCTTCTTTGATATGGTCATAGCCGATTATGTGCAAAAAGCCATGTGTTAAAAGGTGGCAAAAATGTGCTTCTAAACTGATATTCTCAATTTCGGCTTCGCGCACCATTGTTTCGTATGCCAAAATAATGCTTCCCAAATCTATTTCATCGAAGCAGTCATTTTGGTCCTCAAATCCTTCTGAATCCATATTTGCAAAAGTGAGCACGTTGGTTGGTTTGTCCATACCGCGAAAATCTCGGTTCAGCTCGTGCACCATATTATCATCGCTCAGGCACAGACTGATAACAAGCGGTTTTTTGACCTTTAAAATTGCCAATTTTTCGTGCTCGGCAATATATGAAAAAGTTGCATTTTTGACTTTTTCGATAACCTCCGACACATGGTCGATATGCGTTTGCCAACGTTCGTCGGCAATATCGGTATTAACAAGAACTTTCGTCATTTTCCGCCCGTTGCTTGCTTTTAGCCTCATAAGCCTGAACAATTTTAGCTACCAATCCGTGACGCACCACATCACCCGCACCAAAGGTCACCGATGAAATGTTGTCAACATTTTTGAGTGTGTCTAAAGCGTCACGCAAACCGGAAACAACACCGCGCGGTAAATCCACTTGGCTCAAATCGCCATTAACCACCATGCGCGAATTTTCGCCCAAGCGGGTTAAAAACATTTTCATCTGCATTGGAGTAGTGTTTTGTGCCTCATCTAAAATGATGAACGAATTAGCAAGTGTGCGCCCGCGCATAAAGGCCAAAGGCGCAATTTCTATTTCGCCCAGTGCCAATTTTTTATCCACCATTTCGGCCGGTAACATCTCATAAAGAGCATCATAAAGCGGTCGTAAATACGGATCCACTTTTTCTTTCAAATCACCTGGTAAAAAGCCCAAATTTTCACCGGCTTCCACCGCCGGACGCGACAAGATAATTTTATCAATAGCCCCTTCAAGCATCATTGAAACCGCCAATGCCACCGCTAAATATGTTTTGCCGGTTCCGGCCGGTCCCAAGCCAAACACCAACTCATTTTTCATCATTTCTTGAATATATTTGGCTTGCATGGCTGAACGCGGGTAAATATAGCGCTTTTTGGTCTTGAGCACAATATCGTTCATTTCTTGCTTTTCGCTTTCGCTATGGTGGTTATCACCGCTCATGCGCACGGCGGCTTTTACTTCTTGCTCGCCGATATTTTGTCCTTTACTGGCCTTATTATATAAAACCTCAATTGCCGCCTTTGCATTTTCTACATCACTTGTTGCACCTTTAATGGTCATCTGGTTACCAAAGCTCAAAATTTCGACATTGAGCATTTTTTCAATCAGCCGCAAATTTGCATCGGCTTCGCCCACCAACTGTTGCATCAATTGATTATTAAAAAGTTCAAACCCGACTTCTGCCATTTTTACAACTCCTTTCCGCTTAACGAATTTGTTGTTGCCTCACAAACAACCACATCTACAATTTTGTTCATGTTATCATCTTTTGTTTCAATATGCAAGTTTTGCATATACGGTGTACGCCCGATTAGCTGTCCTTTATGCCGTCCTTTTTGTTCAAACAGCACCGGCATTGTTTTGCCAACGCACGATTCGTTGAATTTGGTCTGATAGTCAAACAGCAACGTCTGTAAAATTTCCAAGCGCTCTTTTTTAACCTTTTCTTCCACCTGATTTTCCATCACCGCGGCAGGTGTTCCCGGTCGACGACTATATTTGAACGAAAATGCCTGAATATATTTTACCTTGTTAACAACATCAAGCGTTTGGGCAAAATCTTCGTCTGTTTCGCCCGGAAAACCGACAATAAAATCCGACGACATTTTTAATTTCGGATTGGCTGTATATAATTTTTCCACCACCTTCAAATAATCCGAACTGCTGTGCCGTCTGTTCATGGCCTTCAAAATTTTATCGGAACCGGATTGCACAGGCAAATGTAAATAAGGCATTAAAATATCAATATCTTTGTGACAGGTAATCAGTTCATCTGTCATATCTGCCGGATATGATGTGGTGTAACGCAGGCGTTTTAGACCGTCAAGCTCGGCTATTTTGTGCAATAAATACGCCAAATTACGTTCTTTACCGCTTTCATCTTCACCATGGTACGAATTCACATTTTGCCCCAATAAATTAATTTCCAATGTGCCGCCGGCAATCAGCCGTTTGGCTTCGGTCAACACATCGGCCACCGAGCGCGAATATTCCGCTCCGCGCGTATATGGAACCACACAATATGTGCAAAAATTATTACACCCTTCCTGAACAGCCAAATATGAGCATGCTCCTTGCGCTTTGTTTTCCGGCAAAAAATCAAACTTACTGATTGCCGGAAAATCCGTATCTATCACGCTTTGATGTTTTTTTGTTCTTTCAATTTTATGCAAAATTTCCGGAATACGAAAATACATCTGCGGCCCCACGGCAAAATCCACATACGGCGCACGTTTGATAATTTGCTCGTCTTCGGCCTGCACCACACAACCGGCCACTCCGATAATAGTCCGCTGCCCGTTTTCGGCACGCTCGTCGGCAATCAACTTGGCGCGTCCTAAGTCAGAAAACAACTTTTCCGCTGCCTTTTCACGAATATGGCAAGTATTGAACAACACAATATCGGCTTCTGCTTGTTTAAGCGTTTCTTCATAACCTTCTTTTTTAAGCATATCGGCAATACGTGATGAATCATACACATTCATCTGGCATCCGAAAGTTTTAATGTAATATTTTTTAGTCACTTTTTCTTTTATCCCTAATTTTCAATAATAGTTATCAATACGACATTAAGCAAATTTTTTCAATTGTTTTTTTGAAACGCTGAAAGAGCACAGATAATTTTTAAGAATCTGTAACAATTCAACACACAAGAAAAGGCATTATATACCTGTTTTTCAAATGAGTTTTTCACTAATTTCGGCGCATATTCTCACCGGTCTATGTGTTTCCAAGCTCAAAAAAATCAGCTTCACTTCAATCGAGGCGAGCACTTCATCTTCGCGACAAATTTGTTGCTTAATAACCGCGCTGGCACTGCCTTTTTCGACCACTTCACAAGAAACTGTCAACGCATCATCAAGCACCGCCGATTTCAAATATTCAATATGGCAAGAGCGTACCACAAATCCGACTTTTTGCTCAGCCAGAATCTTCTGCTGATTGATGCCTAATGCGCGCAAAAACTCGCTCCGCGCCCGTTCGGCAAACTTTAAATAATTGGCATAATAAACAATGCCGCCGGCATCGGTATCTTCGTAATATACCCGCACCGGATAGTAAAAAACACCGTTTTCAAAAGCACCTTCTGCCGGTAAAATTTTTGCCATTACTCATCTCCCAAAGCGTCTAACAATTCATACTGTTTCACCTGTTTAGCCGGCATTTTCATACCCAAATATTTATAACCGAGCTGTGAAATAATGCGTCCGCGCGATGTGCGTTGCAAAAAGCCGAGCTTGAGCAAAAACGGCTCAACGACTTCTTCAATGGTATCACGTTCTTCCGAAAGTGCCGCCGCCAAAGTATCGGCTCCCACCGGACCACCACCATAATTTTTGGCAATACAAGTCAAATAGCGCCGGTCAAAATTGTCCAATCCGAAACCGTCAACATCAAGCCGTTTGAGCGCCATATCCGAAAGTTGCGAATCAATCACTTTTTCTGCCGAAACTGCACCAAAATCGCGCACTCGGCGAAGCAATCTTCCGGCGATTCGCGGTGTGCCTCGGCTCCGTTTGGCAATTTCTAAAGCTCCGTCCTCCGAAATATTTAAATCGAGCAATTTTGCCCCCCGCAACACGATTTTTTTAAGCTCTTCATCGCTGTAAAAATCGAGCCTTAGCGGAATACCAAAACGGTCACGTAGCGGATTAGACAGCAAGCCCGAACGAGTAGTCGCGCCAACCAACGTAAATGGTTGCAGGTCTATCCGCACCGAGCGTGCCGACGGACCTTCGCCGATAATCAAATCCAACTGAAAATCTTCCATTGCCGAATACAACACTTCTTCAATTGCCGGATTCAAGCGGTGAATTTCATCAATAAACAACACATCGTTGCGCTCCAAATTAGTCAAAATTGCCGCCAAATCTCCCGACTTTGAAATCATCGGCGCCGAAGTTGCCCGAAACCCAACACCTAACTCTTTCGCCACAATGGAAGCAAGCGTTGTTTTGCCCAACCCCGGAGGACCAAACAGCAACACATGGTCCAACGCCTCACCGCGTTGCTTTGCCGCGGCAATAAATACTTTTAAATTTTCGCAAACTTCGCGTTGTCCCACAAAATCGTCTAACGAATTTGGGCGCAAATTTACCGGACCGGAACTGTTAACCTCATCTTCCGGTTGCGTCTGCGGACTGACTATACGTGCATCTTCTTTCATTTTTAATAATCCTTATTGGCAAATTCTTTAAGCGCTAAACGAATAAGCGTAGGCACATTAGCATCGGGGTTTTCGGCCATCACTTTTGCCACGGCGCGATATGCTTCTAAACGCTGATATCCCAAATTAACCAGTGCCGAAATCACATCTTCGCTTTTAGAATAATCGGCACTTGCCGCCGGCATAATCGGCGCCGAAGTCGGTGTTTCTGCCACATCACCGATTGCCGCGCTGCCAACCGGAATGGTTACAATTTTGTTTTTCAATTCTGAAACAATACGCGCTGCCAACTTTGGCCCCACACCCGAAGCACGGCAAAAAGAAGCGCTATCTTGCGCGCCTATGGCTTGTGAAAGCTGAGTCGGTGTTAAAACCGATAAAATGCTCAGTCCCACTTTTGCACCCACGCCCTGCACTTTTGTTAAGGTATTAAACCACTCCTTTTCCCAAACGTCGGCAAAACCGAACAGCGCCATACTGTCTTCGCGCACAATCATCTCGGTCAATAGCGTTGCCTCGTTACCCACAGTCAACTTACCTAAGGTTTTGGCTGAAGCCGACACCAAATAACCCACACCGCCAACATCTATAATGCAATAGTCGTCGCCCAGTGTGTCTATAATTCCACGTAATTTTGCTATCATTTTTTATCCTTTGTTGTTGCAAGGCTACACAAATTTGAGGCTCTGTGCAAGTGTTTTATTACATTTTTTAATACATAACCTTGTTCAAATACAAGCCGCAAGCCGGTGCGCTGATGCCGGCTTTGGTGCGGTCTTTGGCTTCTAAAATCCGTTTCACATCTTCCGG
>OMQE01000186.1 GCA_900313155.1 uncultured Rhodospirillaceae bacterium
ACTCAGGGAAAGTTGGCAATGCAACGCGTTTTGCAACAGGCGTGGGACGAGCGAGATGCTGATTTGCCGCTGAAAAACAAGGAAGAAATGCTTATTTTGGCTTCTATCGTGGAAAAGGAAACCGGTGTGGCAAGTGAACGCGCACAGGTGGCATCGGTGTTTGTGAATCGTTTGCGCAAAGGTATGTTGTTGCAAACCGATCCAACAGTGATTTATGCTCTGACCAAAGGTCAAAAAGAACTTGGGCGTAGTTTGACACGTAAAGATTTGGAGATTGATAGTCCGTATAATACTTATAAATATGCCGGTTTGCCGCCAACGCCGATTTGTAATCCGGGGAGGGCGGCGATTATGGCCGTTGCACATCCGGATAAAACGCCGTATTTGTATTTCGTGGCGTCAGGAACCGGCGGACACAATTTTGCGCGCACGCTTTCTGAACACAATGCCAATGTGGCAAAATGGCGTCGTTTGTCAAAATAGCCAAAAAATAGTTGCAAGTTTATTGAGTTTATGCTAAAATCTGCATATTGGAGGGAAATATGCCTGATTTACCGGATAGTTCGGATTTGATTACTTTCGGAATGCGTGATGAAAATGCTCCGCATTCGTGGAACAATGCACCCTTAAATTCTTTACTGAAAAATGGTAAGGAATTGTTTGTGTTGGGCGGTAATGGTAATCAATGGAGCAGAGACGGTAATGCCATGACCAAAGTCGGTATCAGCTTTTTAGGTGATGATTATAAGAAGTTTAATGTCTTTGGAGCATATTATCGAAATGGTACGAACAAGACTCCCTATGTTGCCATGCGTTCTATGTTTTTGATAGACAATATTTTAGTACCGCAAATAGCCACAAAAGATAAATTTGGAAATTTGCATCGTTTACCTTTTGAAGAAGCATGGCGCAATATGCGTAAAAAGGTGTTTTTAACACACTGCCATGGCGGACGAATAATGCGCGAGGCCACAAAACAAATCAACAATATACATAGTAGATTGGATGAAATTATGCTTTCTATCGGTTATTCGGAAAAAGAAGCAGAAGTTATTCATCGGCAGATGGTGGTTTTTCATCAAAATAATCCGTGCGCCGATATTGGAACAGGGCCGACACGTTCCATTGAGTTTTATCGTATAACGCAGGCTGATGAGCAAAATCGTCCGGTGGTGTATAATACAGATTCGTTTGGGTATTATTTGGCAACAGAACAAATGGCCGAGCATGATATTTATTATGCAGCACTGTCAGAAAACGAAAGGGCTTTTATTATTCCGAAAATATCACCATATAAAAAATCAGAGCATAATGGTGCATATTGGCAAGTGCCGCGTGAGGAAAAATATGAATCTGCTCAAATTGAAGAAGATATGTTTTTGGCGTTTTTTAAAGAAATTACGTCAACGGACTATATGATTGAAAATATGTCACAAATTGAAGAAAATGTGATGAAGAAAAATCCGCATTTGCAACAGACTTTTAAAGAAATGCAAGATGACGGTGACGATTTTATGGAAAATTATCGCGGATATAGGCAAAATGTGCAAGAAGAATTTAATGAGGCCAAAGAGAAACTGTTGCAAGGTAAATTTTCATCGGCAGATGGAGCAGAAATTTCGCAAGAAGCCTTGTTTATGCACGATGTAAATGGACATAACCTTTTAGATTTGGCTGTTCAGCAAAAGAACGCGCCAATGGTTGAATTGATATGGAAAAATATGCTTGAAGTAATGCCGGCGTTTGAACATGGAAAAGATTTGAAGAAAATCTATGAAAATTGCTCTAGTGATATGCTGGAAACCAAAGAAAAACATCGGTTTTATACCATGCAAGCTCTTGAGAATAATGATGAGAAGATGTTTTCAGCATTAGTTCAGAACAGCGATGTTTTGGTTGGGCTTGATTATGCGCAAGCCGGTACTGAAACAGCACTTTGCGCTGCAGAAAAGTTTTGTTCTTTTGATTGGCATGATGAAAATATGTCTTTACCTGCTATGGAGTTGGTTTACGGAAGTAGTTTGAAGGCATTGATGAAGCGGTGCGGCGAAAATGATATTCCGAAAGAAAAAAGTGAAAGTTTTGTGAATCGGCTTATGCAGAAACATAGATTATATATTAAGCGAGAAAAGAACTTTGTTACCTCTATATTGCAAGATTTATCTTCCGGTAGAGGCTCTTGATAATTGAAAATAGTGTAATAATACTAACTTCCCTTTTTTATTTCATAAAAATGACTATATTTTTACCGAAAGTTAAATTTTAGCGAGCTAAAAGGGTATAAACTTTAATTTTAGGAGAAAAAATATGTCATTGAAAAGATTAGCTTTATTGTTAACAATTATTGGCGGTATCAACTGGGGATTGGTTGGTGCTTTTAAATTCAATTTGGTTGAGTTTTTATTTGCTTTTGCGCCGATTGTGGCAACAATTATTTATATTGTTGTCGGAATAGCCGCGTGCTATGCTTTTTTTGCATATTTGATAAAATAATCAAAATATCAAAAATGATGAAGTGCTGCAAATTTATTGCAGCATTTTCTTTTTGTGAAAAGAGATGAAAAATCGCTTGACTTGATAGATATCTTGTATTAAATACAACTTCAGTGCGGGCGCTTAGCTCAGTTGGTTAGAGCCGGCCGCTCATAACGGTCTGGTCGTAGGTTCGAGTCCTACAGCGCCCACCA
>OMQE01000119.1 GCA_900313155.1 uncultured Rhodospirillaceae bacterium
AATGGCAAACGAAACAAACATTCATCGCGAATCGAGATTAAACAAGTTGAAAACATTGCAAGAAAAGGGATATAATCCTTATCCGTACCGGTTTGTCCCAAGTACATACGCCGCTGAATTACACGAAAAATATAAAGATTTGGAAGCCGGTGTTGATACCGAGGACCGTGTGACAATTGCGGGTCGGGCCATGGCGGTGCGAAACAGCGGAATGTTTGTAGATATTAAAGACAAAAGCGGAAAAATTCAGGCTTTTTGCTATAAAAAGATTTTGCCGGAAGAAGATATGGAACGCTTAAAATGCGTTGATGTGGGCGATATGGTTGGGGTGAGCGGTTTTGTGCGCCGCACACCACGCGGCGAACTGACAATTGCCGCCGAGAAGTTTGATATTATCGCCAAATCTTTACAACCATTGCCGGAAAAATTTCATGGTTTGACTGATGTTGATGCACGCTATCGTCAACGCTATGTGGACTATATTATGAACGACGAAAGCAAAGAAATTTTCAAAAAACGCTGCCAAATTACCTCGGCAGTTCGGCGCTTTTTTGAAAACCACGAATTTTTGGAAGTGGAAACGCCGATGTTGCACCCGATTATGGGCGGTGCCAATGCCAAACCGTTTATTACACATCATAATGCACTGGATATGGATTTGTATTTACGGATTGCGCCGGAATTATATTTGAAAAAATTGGTGGTCGGCGGTTTTGACCGTGTGTTTGAAATTGGTCGTAACTTCCGCAACGAAGGTATTGATAAAAATCATAATCCGGAATTTACCGGTTTGGAAGCCTATCAAGCCTATGCCGACTACAATGATATGGCCGATTTGATTGAGAATCTGTTGCGTTTTGTAGCAATCGAAGTTTTAGGCGAGCCGAAAATTATGTTCGGCGAACAGGAAATTGACTTATCAAAGCCGTTTCGCCGCATCTCTATTATAGATTTAATTAAAGAAAAAACCGGAATTGACCTGATGGAAGCGCAAACGCTTGAACAAGCGCAAGAAATGGCAAAATCGATAGGTGTAGATGCCGGTGCTTGCTCTTGCTGGGGCAAGGTGGTACAAGAAGTTTTTGATGAAAAAGTTGAACATACGCTGATTGAACCGACTTTTGTAATGGATATGCCACGCGATATTTCGCCGCTTGCCAAAACACATCGTTCTAATCCGCGGTTGGTTGAGCATTTTGATGCCTATTTAGGCACAATGGAAATTGGATGCGCGTACTCTGAACTTTCTAATCCGCTGGAACAAAGAGAACGTTTTGAAGCCGAGGTTGCCGCACGTGAAAACGGTGATGACGAAGCACAAATGCTTGATGAAGACTTTATCAATGCGCTTGAAAACGGTTTTGCGCCGACCGGCGGTATGGGTATGGGGATTGATCGTATTTCCATGCTTTTGACCGGCGCTGAAACCATTCGTGACGTCATTGCTTTTCCAACCTTAAAGAAGAAAGATTAAGCACATGAAATCCAAAGGGCTGATTTTTACTTATATTTTGTTGGCAATTGCCTTGGTTGAAGGGCTGATTGTTGTTTATGACCTGCTTAAACCGGCAGCGGAAAAAACACCTTTAGCCACGGCAGAATTATCTGTTCCGGCACGGCAACTTGTTGTTCCGCCAATGTTGTTTGAGCAACATTTTGCTGAACGTGTGGCTCAAGAATTAGACGAGATGATTTCTGCGTATGCCAACAAGGCTGCGTTTTTAGAGCAAACCATCGGCGAAGCGGCGCCAAAAAACGGAGATGATGTGACCAATGATGAAGCATTTGACGCTCAAGCGACTCCGATGGAAAAAACAGCAGAACCTTTGGCAGAACAAAAGGCGAATCGGATTTTATCGAAAGATAAAAAATATATTGCCATTGTGATTGACGATTTGGGTGTCAGTCCGCAATATACTAAAGATATTTTAAGTTTGAATAAGCCGTTAACAGCCGCGTTTTTGCCATATGCGCCGGCGAACAAAAAACAAGTTCAGCAAGCCAAAGATGCCGGATTTGAGGTCATGTTGCATGTGCCGATGATGCCGCACCATCGGGCGGCGTTGGCACCGGTGACATTGGCGCCGGAAATGGATAAGGCAACCATACAAAAGCATTTGCGTGCATTTATGAAATATTATGACGGAACCGGTATGATGGGCATCAATAATCACATGGGGAGCGAATTTACGGAAAATGCACAAAGTCTTGGCTATGTGATGGAAATATTAAAAGAAAACGGTTGGTTTTTCCTCGATTCCAAAACAACCGGAAAATCTGCCGGTAAGCAGGTAGCAACACAATATGGTGTGCCATATATTGCCAGAGATGTCTTTTTAGACAACGAAGAAGACTATAATTATATTATGGGGCAACTGCAAGAAACTGAAAATGTGGCGCAAAAATATGGTCGAGCTGTAGCTATCGGACACCCGCATAGGCAAACTTATGCGGCTTTGCGAGATTGGCTGGCAACCGTTGAAGAGCGTGGTTTTGTGCTGGTGCACTTATCAGATTTGCTTGAATAATAAGACATATATTGCATTTGAATATTTAGACCCCGCTTCGGCGGGGTTTTGTAAAAAATATGAATTAAAAAGTTTAGTAAAATCAATATGTTGTCTTACAAAAAGTCAAAAAAATTAATAAAAAGTATATTTTTACTGGATTTTTAAAAAAATAGGTGCTATATCAGACAAGAATGTTAACAATTCGTTAAATTAACTTTAAGGAAAGGTTAAGATAGCGACAACTGTTTGAAACGCCGATTCGTCAGAATCGAAAAAGTTTAGCTGAAATTCTTAAAAGATGGGATGCTAAATGCCGCTTGAGCAGTTAGGAAAAGGTGACACATCTCGTGTTTAATAGATTTTTTGTTTTACTAATCAGTGTGTTAGTGTTGTTCAGCAGTTCTATTTACGCTAACGAAGACACTGATGTCTTGCCGGTAAAACAGCAACTTCATGATAGTTCTGTTTGTTCGTCGGCAGCCAAATCG
>OMQE01000171.1 GCA_900313155.1 uncultured Rhodospirillaceae bacterium
AACATATAAATTCATGGACAGGTATTGTTAAGAAAATAAAATTTATCGGACAGATGCTGCAAATCTTGGTTTTAATAGTTTTATACTAAATTGTTCTGGTGTATCATTAGCATTGCCGATAAATGGATGTATATTTGCGATTAAGATTTTAATTTTAATTTTAATTTACAAGTGACTTACATATAACAAAATATTTTTTCCTCAATAATATTGTGTATTTTAAAAAATTATAACTTTTTACTTGCATTTATATAATCTTATGATATACTTATTCAAAATTATACAACTTTATGAGGAAAAGAATGACAATGTTAAGAAATAAAGTGATTACCTTATATAACCGTAAAACCAGCATGCGCTTAGCCAATGCCGAATGGCAAATTATTGACCACATTTGCTATGCTGAAAAAATGAAGCGCAAAAATTTGTTTGAATTGATAGACCAAAACCGCAATCCGGAGCTGGGACTAACCGCGTCGGTGCGCCTTTTTGCTTTACAATATCTCGATTCATTGGCACAAAAAAATACGCTTGGTTATGCAATTGCCGCCAACCACATCAATTTACAAAATTCGCTTTATGCCCTCAAGCATTAGGTTCTATGCAATCAGGCTCTGCAACCACTGCCATTGTTCAAAATTAAGGCGTTTGAGTAATTTATAATATATGCTCACACCGTGCCATTGTTGGCTATTAAACGCAAACAGTGTGCCGGTAACCAACAAATTAAGCCCAAGGATGATAATGCCGGAAAACACATATCCTTCTTGAATAATGTCGGTCTGCTCGCGATGCACTTGGGAAAGAACAGTTTCCCAATAATAGGCAATAAAATAGCCAAACACAGCATAAACCAACCAATATTTATCGGTTGTTTCCAAAAGCCACGGCATAATCAGCATATAGATACTTGCGAACAACGGGAAAAAATACGGCGCCAGTGTTATCAGCCAATTGCCATGTCCGGCAAAAGCCATTGAACCGCCGCTTCCATCGGGATTAAGCCGTACACGCTTCACAAAATGCAAGGTTAAAAATGCAAATAGCGTATGGGTTAATTCGTGAGCAATGGTTTGGATTTGCGAGCGCAATTCCCGACCGGCCGTAATTGCTATAAACCAAAAGAAAACAATGCCCGCCGCCATATAGTAAAAATGCCGATTAAAGAAGTTAAAATATTGGTACGATTTAACCAGCGCCGGCAAGCTGAAAAGCAACATCAATGCCACCGGCCAACGACATAAATTTATCATAAAATCAATAACTTTGTTCATCTTTTTCTCCGTTATATAAATATTAACTTCAATATCCTAAAATTTTGCTAAAGACTTTGAACAAGGAGAAAAAAATGGATAATCGGAATATGTTTCAATTTGTGCCGACAGAAGATGATGAGCTTGTCTTATTTATATACGCGCGCGAGGGAATGCAAGACCGACCGGTGCTTCGTCTAATTCCGCAAGAGCACAGAATTGAATTTTATCGCAATGAAAAAGACGCATTTAACCTCAATGAAATAGATGAAACAACAATGGCAAAACTTGAACATAAAAAAAACATACTCGTGTGTGAGGTTTTACCCGCTGAAAACACAGGAGAGGTGGAAATATCAAACTCGTATCTAATTGATATTTCGATATAATTCAAAAAATATTAAATATACATACCTGAATGTATATATATTTTCTTGCAATTTTTTTATTTTCGCACTATCTTAAATTCAGAAACGAACTTTTAAGGAGAATAAAAAATGAAGAAATTTTTGACCATGGTAACCGTTTTTTTAACAATGGCATCGGTAGCCAACGCCGAAACAATTATGATTATGGATTCTAATGGCAATATGACACAACAAATTTACGCTTATCCGGCGTCATCACAAGTTATTGTTCAGCCGCAACCGGTTGTTGTTCAGCCGCAACAAGTTGTAACGGTTCAGCCGTACCAACCGCAGCAACAAGTTGTGGTTGTTCGACAAACACCGCGCCCGCGTAACTACTATTATGATTCTGCGGCAACTTCATTTTTTGCTGGCCTGACCGGTGCAGTGATTGGCGGTGCAATTTTCCGCGGGCACCATCATCACCATCATCATGGCGGACATCATCACCATCGCAGATAGAGCGTTAAATGTAACAAACTAATGCACTCTTTGAGCCGGCGTTAATCCTTTGTCGCCGGTTTTTTTATTAAGTCAGCACCAGAAAAATTTTCTCAAAAAGGGAGGAGTTTATTACTCCGGATATTACTTAACCTTATCTTTAGACGAAAGCAAAATATGGTATTGTAGCATTATTACCATAACCAGATATGGCAAAAACATTTCCAAGCTTTCTTCCATTAGTGAGAAAAACTCGATTTGCTCACGCGGCAGAGATTGATCACCGTGGGCACTGCGCCAATTAGACGGATAACGGTCCGCCAATTTGGCACAAACCAATACAACACAAAATACGGCTGTTGACCACGTAACGGGATTAAGCTTGAAAAAAGATGTGATAAGGTGCTTTGTGTATTTTATTGCAAGATACCCCACAGCCCCGAAAATCAAAAGCAAGATGAGTCCGAAAACTATTTTTTCGCTAATCGGATTATCCGGATTTAAGAAAAATCGGCTTTTAAAAGGTGTGGTATCTGTTTTAGACAGGTGGTGCTGAATACCTCCTTCGCGCAGAAATGCGGCAATACCTAAAAACAAATATATCCCCCAACTGGTTGTTTTTTCGCTATAATCTTTTGCTAAAATGAGCATAAACGCAATCATTAAAACATAGCCCACATTGGTGATTACATCAATTATTTCACCATCTTCGGTAATACTAAATTTTTGTTCCGGATAAAAAACCAATATCACTGTTACCATTGTTGCCCACAAAACAGTGAAAACAATTGGCGTAAAAAATGCAGAAGTAAATATTTTTTTCATAATCAAAGTCCTCAGTTCCGATAATATAAAATTTATAGTGTTATTTTTTTGCAGAGTCAAACATTATGTTAGCGGCACATATATTTTTTAGTCATTTTCAAATTGCTCGTATAACAGCTATTTTTTTTGCTTGCGATTTTACGAAAATAGAGTAAAATCTGCTTCAGACTGGGTTTATTTATATTAAAAAAGGAGCTGAAAGGAAAATGTCTAAAATTTTAATTACCTCTGCATTGCCATATATTAACGGCGTTCCGCACTTGGGACACATGGTCGGTTGCTTATTGCCGTCGGACATATATGCCCGCTATATGCGCATGATGGGTAACGAAGTTTTATACATTTGCGGAACTGATGAACACGGTACTGCCTCGGAGGTAGGTGCTTTGAAAGAAGGGTTGCCGGTGGAACAATATTGCAATAAATATCACGAACGACACGCTCAAACATATAAGGATTTTAATTTGTCGTTTGATTATTTCGGTCGAACCTCAAGCGAACAGAATAAGGAAATTGTGTATCATATTTTTGAACAGCTTGATAAAAACGGTTTTATTACCGAAAAGACCATGAAACAAATATATTCGGTCGACGATAAAATGTTTTTGGCAGACCGTTTTATTACCGGAACCTGTCCGCATTGCGGTTACGAAAAAGCCCGCGGGGACCAATGCGAAAATTGCACAAAAGTTCTGGAACCGACAGATTTGATAAACGCGCGTAGCACCATTTCCGGCAGCACAAATTTGGAAGTGCGCGAAACAAAGCATTTGTTTTTGAATTTGCCGAAAATAGAAGAAAAACTGACCGAATGGCTGAAAACAAAAGAAGCTTTTTGGCCGGATGTCGCCTTTTCCATTGCTAAAAAATGGCTCAAAGAGGGCTTGCAACCGCGCTGTATTACCCGCGATTTGAAGTGGGGTTTTCCGGTCAACAAAGCCGGATACGAAGATAAGGTTTTTTATGTGTGGTTTGATGCCCCAATCGGCTATATCGGTATTACCAAACAATGGTCTGACGAAAAACCGGAAGAGCGCAACTGGAAAGACTGGTGGCTTGATGCCAAAGGTGTGCGCTATGTGGAATTTATGGGTAAAGACAATGTGCCTTACCATTCCATCACTTTTCCGGCGACCATGCTCGGCACCGGCGAAAATTGGACTAAGGTTGACTTTCTGAAAGGCTTCAGTTATTTAACTTTTGAAGGCGGAAAATTTTCTAAATCGGAACATCGCGGCGTGTTTGCCGAAGATGCGGTTAAAGAATTTCCGGCCGATTATTGGCGCTATTGGTTGATGGCTAATGCACCGGAAGCCTCGGATTCGTCATTCACCATTGAAGGTTTTGTGAACACCATCAATAAAGATTCGAACGGCGTTTTGGGTAATTTTGCACAACGTGTGATGAAAATGACCGCCTCAAAACTGGGCAGTTTTGTGCCGCAAGGCGGTAGTTTGCAAGCCGAAGACAACGAGTTGATTGCAACTTTACAACAGCGCGTGAATGACTACTTTAAGTATATGGACGCATTAGAATTTCGCAAGGCGGTGGCAGAGTTGCGCGCCATTTGGGTTGAAGGCAATAACTATATTACCAAAACCGAACCTTGGACAGTGATTAAAGAAGATGAAACGCGGGCAGCAACAATTTTGCGTTTGTGTCTGAATTTAGTGCGTGTTTATGCTATTTTAAGCGCACCGCTGATGCCGCAAACCGCCGAAAAAATTATGGCTAAATTCGGTTTAAGCACAAACGATATGTCGACACTTAAAAATTTTGATGTGGCAAAAGAAATGTCGGCTCTGCCGGCAGGGCATTCGTTTGAAGCCGGCGAAGCGCTGTTTGAACGCATTACACCGGAAAAAATGAGCGAACTGCAACAAAAATACGGAGGCAATAAATGAGTGGTTGGGCTGATTTACGTATAAGCGGATTTTTAGGTTTTGTTCATCGTTTAGTGATGTTTATCACATGGCCTTTTCGGCACTGGAAATATTTGCTTGCCTTTGTGCTGATTGTGTTTTTGGCACTGGTTGCTTATGCTTTTTACCATGGCGTTAAATGGGGCGACATGTATGACTGGTATAAATATAAATTGAGCCGAACATATAATGACAGCGTTAAAGAAACAGTGAAGGCAACACAGCAAAATATCGGGCAATCGGTGGCAGCCATAAAAGAAAGGGCACATGAAATTGCTCCGGAAATTATTGCCGCGCAAGAAGCCAAAGAAAAAAATGAGCCAATTCGCTTTACGGCGTGGAATGTGGCAAAATTCAACAAAGCAAAATATCAGCAATCGGCGCAAAAAGCTCCGAAAATTAAACTCAAGGCGCCAACTTTCACACCGCAGACCACAGATAACACCACACCGCCGCAAGTGGTTATGGCACAACCAAAGCCGGCACCGATGATTGTTGAACAGCCGAAACAAACAGTTGAAACAGTAGAGCCTTTGGCGCCGCAAGAGCCTTATTATAAGGGCGAACTGGACGACTATTATACCATTCGCCGTGATTTGGATTTAACCTATTTGGCAAATTCGGAAAAACTCTATGGCAAAGCAGATGTTTTAGGCGCAAACAGTTTGTATATGGAAAACACCTATCTCTATCTTTATGGAATTTATACCAATCCGTATAACTACGATGCCGAGGCGGCACAACTGTTTTTGGAAAAACGTTTCGGCGACAAGCCGGCTCACTGCGATATTGTGGCATATACTTCGCAAACGCAAATGGCAACAGCCTTGTGTTTTGTCGACGGCGAGCTGATTAACAAAGCGTTGGTTGAAGCCGGACTGGCTGAAAATGTGGCGCTGAAATAGCCGGCGGAGCAAGCTGAAAAATGTGGCAACCGGTTTTAACCATCAGCGGATATATTTTGGGTATATTGGGGTTGATTATGCTCATTCCGGCCGGTTTTGAAATTTGGCAAAGCGGCACAACATGGTCACCGTTTTTGGCGGCGGCAGCTGCGTCGATGTTTTTCGGCTTTTCGCTTTTTTTATCCAACAATACGAAGTTTGAAAAAATCAATATTAAGCAGGCATATTTGGTCACAACCATCAGCTGGCTTTTGGTGTGCGTGTTTGCCGCGGTGCCGTTTTATTTATACGGCGTGGTGCAAAATCCGTCAGACGCGTGGTTTGAGGCAATGTCCGGCTTAACCGGAACCGGTGCAACAATTATATCCAACGTTGAAGCTCTGCCGAAACCGATTTTGTTGTGGCGTTCGCTTTTGAACGGTATCGGTGGCTTAGGGGTGGTGATTTTTGCTGTGGCGTTGTTGCCGATTTTGGGTATTGGCGGTATGCAGATGTTCCAACGCGAAAATTCTGATTCTAATGATAAATTTATGCCTAAATTCAGCTATATTGCCAAGCGTATTGTGGCGGTTTATTTAACTCTGATAGGAATTTGCGGTGCGGCCTATATTTTGTGCGGTATGGGTTGGTTCGATGCCGTTAATCATGCCATTTCCGTTATCGGTACCGGCGGTTTTTCAACTAAAAATGCCTCAATCGGAGCATTTCACAGCCTGCCGATAGAGCTGTTGACAATGTTGTTTATGCTTGCCGGCGCCGTGCCGATGACAGCTTATATTTTGCTTTTACGCGGTTCTCCGGCAGACCGTAACAAGCAAATTATTACTCTGTTACGTATTGTTTTTTATGTTGGTTTGAGCTTAACGTTGTATTTATATTTTGCCGATAATAAAGCCTTTTTTGAAGCCTTAAGACATAGTTATTTCACCGTCATTTCCATTGTGACGACCACCGGTTTAGCTTCGACGGATTATATTGCGTGGGGCGGTTGGGTGACCACTCTGATTTTGATGCTGTCGCTGTGTGGCGGGTGCACCGGCTCAACCGGCGGCTCTATCAAAATTTTTCGTTGGCAGGTGGTGTTTGCGTTTTTACGCAAATCGCTGCTTTCTGCCGTTGAGCCAAACCGTGTTATTCCCATTAAAATAGGCACAACAAATTTGTCGGAAAAAGTTTCAATTTCGGTGTTTGTGTATTTATTGTCATTCCTTATCAGTTTGATTGTTTTAACTCTTATCGTCAGCTTGGATGGTGCCGATTTTACAACCGCATTTGCCGCCGTGATGGCCTGTATTACCAATGTGGGTATGGGGGCAGTGGAAAGCATCGGTCCGAACGGAAACTATGCCTTTTTCGCACCAAGCACAAAATGTATATTAACATTTGCCATGTTTTTAGGACGCTTGGAAGTCATTACCGTGTTGGTGATTTTTTCAAAATCATTTTGGCGCCGCTGATAAATTTTGATACCAGTGCAAAATATATAAACGAATGGCACTGGATAAGTTTTCGGTTTGGCGTGCGGTGTCAATTTGCGTAATGAGCTGATTAAGGCTGATATTTTGTTGCTCGGCAATATGTTGCAAAGCCTCAAAAAATTCTTCTTCCAAGCTGATGCTGGTGGCGTGACGTCCGGCAATAAGAACAGAAATTTTTTTCATTTTTTACGCATAATTTTATCAAACGAAATAACCTCGGCACCTTTGTTTGCTGTTGGCGCAGATTTGCCACGTGGTGCTGTTTGTCCGTCGGCAGATATTTGTTCCGGCTCATCTTCCGGTTCAAAACTCAACCCGAATTTGGCTGAAGGGTCGGCAAAATAGGTAATGGCATCAAACGGAATGGTAATTGTTTGCTCAATACCGCCAAAGCTTAAATCAACCGAAAAGCTGTTGTGACGAACCACTAAATTACTGAACTGATTTTGCAAAACAATGGTCATTGTTTCCGGATATTGAACCTTCAAATTTTGCGAAAGAACAACGCCCGGATAGCTTGTTTTGAAACTGATATAAAAGTGGTTTTCGCCCGGCAAGCCCTGTTCTTCCACAATTCTGAGCGCCAAATAAACCACATTACGCAAAGATTTTTCAATCAAATCATCATAATCTATTTCATCAAGCAATTTATCCATCATCTTTTCTTTCCATTTTCAAACAAAACGAGCCGTTCTGTTGCTAGGTGGCTCAGCCCCCACTTTAAGCAAACCAATGCCTAAAGGATTGAAATTTGTTGCATTTGCCTAAATTAAGCAGCAACTGCAACCGGTGCAAAATTATCATTTGCATTCGTTTATTTTGAACCGATAACGGTGGTATCTTGCCGGACACAACACAAATCTTTACTGAACACTGTCGATCCTGTTTCACCCCCGTAAAAAATGGTGGAGGTGCCGAGTACTGCCCTCGGGTCCAATGCACCTATTCCATAAGGCCTCTGGTGTCACAGCCAATTGCTTGGCAGTGCATAATATATCGACATTTTTATAAAAAATCAAGCCCCTTATTGAAACACATTTTCCGGTATATTTTTTTGAAAATTCGGATAGCGTGAGTGATTGCGCCGTGAATTTTTCGATGACGTGTAGATAATACTACACGAGGAGAAAAACAACAAGTAGTAAGCCATTAGACGAGTTTTTACTTATCGCCAATACGCAGAGCCTCTATAAACGCGCTTTGCGGCACCTCTACTTTACCGAATTGCCGCATCCGTTGCTTGCCCTTTTTTTGGTTGTCTAAAAGCTTGCGTTTACGTGTTACATCTCCGCCATAACATTTTGCCGTCACGTCTTTGCGCATTGGTGAAATGGTTTCGCGCGCAACAATACGTCCGCCAATGGCTGCTTGTAACGGAATTTTGAACAAATGCCTCGGGATAAGGTCTTTCAAGCGTTCGCAAATTTGGCGTCCGCGGGCTTCCGCCTCGCCGCGATTACACAAAAACGCTAAGGCATCAACCGGTTCTTCATTGATTAAAATTTGCACCTTAACCAAATCTGCCGGCGCATAACCAATCAGTTCGTAATTAAAGCTGGCATAGCCGCTGGAAATAGATTTCAGCCTATCATAAAAATCAAACACGATTTCGCTGAGCGGAATTTTATATACCACCATGGCGCGATTGCCGACATAGGTCAAATCTTCCTGTTCGCCGCGACGCTCGGTGCAAAGTTTCAAAATAGCACCCAAATATTCGTCCGGCACCATAATAGTTGCTCGCACCATAGGCTCTTCAATGCTCTTAATGGCAGACAAATCAGGCATATCTGCCGGATTGTGCAACACCATTTTTTGCCCGTTGGTCAAATAGATATTGTAAGCTACCGACGGCGCCGTGGTGATAATATCCAAATCAAATTCACGACCGATTCGCTCTTGGATAATTTCCATATGCAACAGCCCTAAAAAGCCGCAACGAAACCCCATGCCTAAAGCTTGGGAGTTTTCCGGTTGATAGTTGATGCTGGCATCGTTGAGTTTGAGCTTGGCAAGTGCGTCTTTAAGCGCATTATATTGACTGCTGTCCACCGGAAAAATGGAACAAAACACCACCGAAACAGAAGGCTTGAAACCGGCAAGTGCCTTTTCACACGGATTTTTATTGTCGGTAATGGTGTCACCGATTTGGCAATCTTCCAAACTTTTAATACTGGCGGTAATAAAGCCTACTTCTCCGGCCGAAAGTTGTTCGGTATCGGTCATCTTTGGGGTAAAAATACCGATTCTGTCTATGGTATAATCTAAACCGTTAGACATCATTCGGATATTTTGCTTTTTACGCAACACACCATCTTTAACACGCACTAAAATAATCACACCCAAATAAGAATCATACCAACTGTCTATTAACAAAGCCTTGGTCGGTGCATTAACGTCGCCTTGCGGTGCCGGTAATTTTTGCACCACCTGTTCCAAAAGCGCCGGAATACCCACGCCGGTTTTGCCCGAAACTTCCACCGCGTCAGTTGTATCCAGCCCAATAACATCTTCTATTTGCTGTTTAACGCGTGTAACATCGGCCGACGGCAAGTCTATTTTATTCAGCGCCGTAATAATTTCGTGGTCGCTGTCAAGAGCCAAATAGACATTTGCCAAAGTTTGCGCCTCAACACCTTGAGTGGCGTCAACCACCAAAATTGTGCCTTCGCAAGAAGCCAGCGAGCGAGAAACTTCATAAGTAAAATCAACATGACCGGGGGTGTCTATCATATTTAGCTGATAGGTTTTGCCGTCTTCAGATTTAAAATTGAGCCGTACCGTTTGTGCTTTAATGGTAATACCGCGTTCTCGCTCAATATCCATTGAATCGAGCACCTGTTCGGTCATCTCACGTTGTTGCAATCCGCCGCAATATTCAATCATGCGGTCGGCAATGGTCGATTTTCCGTGGTCTATGTGTGCCACAATGGCAAAATTGCGAATCAAACTTAAATCGGTCATAATTTCTCCTCAAAAACTTGCCCACAAGATAATTTATTTTTTTACGCCATGCAACACTTATTGTCAAAATATCTTGCTTTTTACGCATTATCTGTTATATTTGTTTACAGACAGTGTTTTGGACGCTGTTTAGCACCAAGTGTGCGGGCTCTCAACAAGCCTTTAACACCAGCGGCACGTTCTGCCGGATATTTATCGCTAACGTCAAAAATAGGCGATAAATGTTAATGAACCCGACTTAGGTCGGGTGGCTTTTAGCGTATATTTAAAGGCTGAAAGGACTATTACTGGTGTTTTGGTTGTTGAACTGCCCGACCACTTCTTGCGAAGCGGTCTTTTTTTGTGCAAATGTAGAAAATAAGCATAGAAGATTATAAGCCTTGCGGCTCAGAGGCAACGCAAGGCTTTGCTTTTAAAAAAACACCGGCATATTAGCTATTGTCAAACATGAAAAAATATGTTTTAATATCAGATAATGAATAAGGAGAATAAAAATGCGTAAAATGATAGACATAGATTTTGGGTCTTCACGATATAATGAACTGGTGGAATTGCGCTACAAAATTTTGCTGGAGCCGTTGTGGCTCAAATTTCTCGATTCCTTCCGTCCCGAAGAGGCAAAATATTTGCATATTGGGTGTGTTGAAACACTTGACGGCAAACTTATCGGCGGGTTGATTTTGGCGCCGCTTGATGATGAAAAAATCCGCCTAATGCAGGTGGCTGTTGATACCATTTATCAAGGCGAGGGTATTGGCCGAAAATTAGTCGGATACGCCGAAAAACGCGCTAAAAACGCCGGCTATTCCACCATTGTGATGCACGCCATGCTCTCGGTAGTTGGTTTTTATGAGAGTATGGGCTACCACGCTGAAGGTGACGTTTTTGAAGAACAAGGCATAACCTTTATGAAAATGGTGAAGCAACTTTAAGAGGGGAAAAGTTTATGGCAACGCGCGACGACATCAATTTCAAAAGGCAAAATTTGTTGTTAGAAGAAGCTGTTGAACAGCAAGACCACTATGCCGTGCGAGAGTTGGCCGATAAATATTTGCCCGAGGTATTAAAAGCAGATGTTTCTGATGCTGAAAAAGTTATTCAACTGAACAATATTTTACGCTTTGTGCAAACACCTGCCGCCGAAAAATTCAGTGAAGACATAGAAAAAGGTCAACATTGGGAAGCCTTTGAAATTGCCGATGCCAACGAAAAAATTGTTAACAAGCTGTTGGAACAAATCATCAATTTAACACCGCAAGGTTTTGATGATGAACTGACCGTTTTAGCAAAACAAGTGGCAATCAACAATGATGGCGGCGAGCGCCAGATGCAATACCATAATCCGGACTGTTTGCGCTTGATGAACGCCATTTATCAAAAACGAAATAATAAACAGGACTTCAAATATCCGGATTTAATTGCGGCGTATCAATATATGCTCAAAGAGGAAGATGCCCTGAAAAAGACGCAAACCCGCGAAGAAAAACGTAAAAACGAAAGAAGCCGTGCTTATGCTCGTTTAGATGAAATTAAAGAACAGCTGAAAACCAATATTTCGCCGATTGATAAGTTGGATTTGCTTGATGAGGCGATTGAATTAAGTTCGCAAAAATATTTTTCTCCCTCTACCGCGAACAGCAAGCGCACAGGATATTGTGAACAGGCCTTAGCAATTTGCCGGCAAGAACTGCCTTGGCGTAAAGATTTAAAAATTCGTTATGAAGACATACTCAAGCGCTATGATGTTCAGCGTAAACACATCAAAAACAGACAAATACGGAATAATAAATCGGTTGGTGTTTTTACGCGATAAATAAATTTACAAAGGAAAAGAAAATAAAATGACAATGTGGCTTATCATTATGTGGACAACATTAGCCGTGACCGGTATCGGACTGGTTTATTTAAGCTCTCGCTTGGAAAAATTCGGCTTTATGGATAAGTTGACCGATTGCCGACCAAAGCGCAAATCAGTCTTAAGCATTGTGCTTGTTTTTGGGTTGTTTGCCCTTATCGGTTGGCAAATTAACTTTATGAACGCCATTGTTTGCACGGTGTATTTTGCGCTTGTTTGGGCTTTATGCGATTTTGCCAATTGGCTTATCATCAAAATCAGACGCAAAATATTCAAACGCTACTATGCCGGTGTTTGCGCTTTTGTTATCAGCATTGCCGCTTTGGCTTGCGGTTGGTATTTAGACCATCAGGTTTGGCAAACAGACTACAATTTGAATACGCAAAAATCGGTTCGTCCGCTGAAAATTGCCATGTTTGCGGATTCTCATTTAGGTACAACTTTTGATGCTGAAGGCTTTGCCGTGCACTTGGCAAACATTCAGGCGCAACAGCCGGATATGCTGATTATTGCCGGTGATTTTGTAGATGACGATACTTCACGCGAAGATATGCTTAAAGCCTGTCAGGCTTTAGGTAAATTCCAAACCCGCTATGGCACTTATTTTGCGTTTGGCAACCATGACAGCGGATATTACGGCTCGGCTTATCGGGGCTTTGGGGTTCATGAGCTGATTGTGGCGTTGCAACAAAACGGTGTTAAAGTTTTGCGAGATGATACCGTTTTGGTTGATAACGAATTGTATGTCATCGGGCGGCGCGATCTTTCTGATGTGCGCGAAAAACATGGGGCTCGACAATCTATGCAGGAGCTGATGCAAAACCTTGATAACCAAAAATACACAATTGTTATTGACCATCAACCGGCCGATTATGCCGCGCAAGCCGATGCCGGTGTAGATTTGGTGCTTTCCGGTCACACTCATGGCGGACAGCTTTTTCCGTTTAATCAGGTTGGTAAGTGGATTGGCGCCAACGACCGAATTTATGGTTTAGAAAAGCGAGGTAATACCAATTTTATTGTTACTTCCGGAATTTCGGACTGGGCAATCAAGTTCAAAACCGGCACCAAGTCGGAATATGTGATTGTCAACGTTGAGCAAAAATAGAAAAATTTGCCTGATTACTCTTTTATTGCGGCAAAAAGCGCATATATTGCAAAAAAATACAACAATGAAAGAGCAAAATGACAGACAAAGATTTATTGCAACATTTGCTGGATTATTTGGCGCAACAAGGCTACCCCGAAGATAGCGTGCTGGTCAATTTTATGGTAGGCAGCAAGCGAGCCGATGTGGTGGTGGCCGATACTGAAACTCACGCACCTTTGCAAATTTTTGTGCTCAAAAAACAAAAATCGGAACGAGCGGTTGAAGACGGCAAAAAGCAGATTAAAAAGTTTTTATCCGAAACCGATACCACAAATCCGGACGTTTCGGCGTATTTGATTTTTCCCAGCGAGAAAGAGCCATATTTCACCGCGGTTAATCCGGAAAACGGCACCATGTTGCCGGCAACATTTTTCAACTATCAAAATTTGGTGCAAAAAAGCAAAAATGCCAGCGCCTCCATGCTTCAAGGTAATAAAAAACGCGCGGTCGGCAACCTCAAATGGGCAACCGTTATGCTGATGGTGGTAATTTGTGCCGTGCTGTTACTAGATTTATTCAATGTGATAGAAATTACCGGATATCGGCTGTATTTGATTTTGATGATTGTGATTTTGGTGCTGTTGCCGTATTATGAAACCATCAAAATTGCCAACTTTGAACTAACGCAAAAGAATAAGAAAAAATAGCCGAGAAGACACGTTTCTTGTTAGAATCAAAAGCTTATATAAACTTGCGGGAGAAACAAAATGAAGAAAGGATTGTTAATACTCATGGTTATACTTTCAGCATGCACGCCGCAAAAAGAAGTGGCAAAAGCCGACGTACATTTGGTAAGCGCCGGCGGAACCGGTGACGAAATCGGCACAGTTACCTTCACCGACACTGCAAACGGTCTGCAAATTGATGTGGATTTACACGATTTGCCGCAAGGTGAGCACGGATTCCATATTCACCAAAATGCCAGTTGTGAACCGGCTATTGATAAGGACGGCATCAAAAAAGCTGCTTTGGCGGCCGGCGGACACTATGATCCCGACCACACCGGTAAGCATTTGGGACCGGACAATGTGGGACATAAGGGCGATTTGCCGGTGCTGAATGTGGCACAAGACGGCACGGTTAAAACCACATTTTTTGTGCAGAATTTAACAGCGGCAGAAGCCAAAAACCATTCAATTATGATACATGCCGGCGGCGATAATTATGCTGACACGCCACAACCGTTGGGTGGCGGTGGTGCGCGCATTGCCTGCGGGGTGATAAAATAGAAAACACACTTACAAAATCCGCTTTGGGGCTAATAACCTCAGGCGGATTTTTTTGTTGCAATTAAAATAATAATAATCATTTCTCTCGCAGCGCGGTGTGTTTGCGAGGTAAGGGATATGACCTTTACAAAGCGTAGCTTTTTTAAAAGCATAAGATGCTTCGATTTTTTTACCGCAAACAAGGCTTGACATTGTTTATTACAGCAAGGATTTTTTTCTTGCATTTGTGACAAATTTCGTCTAAAATGATTTTAAAATCAAATTATAATATAAATTATTTTAAGAACCTCGTGAAAAGGCACGAGTAATTTTAGAATATGAAACAATGGTTTACGCCAAAAATAATGCTCAAGATAGAAAAAATTATGCAGTATCAAGGCATATTGGTTAGGGCTGAAAATATAAGAGAAATTCCTATGTTGAGGTCTTCTGAGCACCATCTAAATGCAAATATGCTAATCTATCAGTCGATTATCAAAGATAAAGATTGGGCGTCTTTATACTATATTAGCGCCGCAAAAGCCATAGTAAAATATAATGATGAGTTGATTGATTTAACAAGTATTTGGCCTGAAAGGCAGCTTGTTGTTGCATACAATCCTAAAAGTGGTGTTGTAAAAACAATGGCTTTTATTTTTTCGGTACATGGAGAAAGTGAAACTGCTGCTACCGAAAAAGCAGCAATGTACAATTTTTTTCAGCAAATAAAAGATTATTTGCTGATTTATAGGGAAGAGCATTTTGATTCAGAGTCTTTTCCTGGTATGAATTTTTTGTACAATTGTTGCAAACTGACAAATGAGTTAGCAAAAATTTCAATCTGAATTTGTGTAGCAAAAACCATATTTAGAAAACCGCCGGCTTCTGTGTCCCGCGGTTTTTTTGTTTGACTCTGATATATTTTTTCTTTAAGGTGGCGGTTAGAAAATTTATAATTATAACAGTGAATTATTAACTAAATAAAATATTATTGCGTATGGAAAAGACTTCTTTAGCTAAGTACATCGTCGGTTTGGCTTTGTTTATCGTAACCGGTATTTTTGCCGCCGCGACCATCTATTTTGACGCGTTTATGCCGCTTTTTGAGGGGCTTCAGACGTGGACATACGATGATTATGCCTTAGTGGCTGTCATTACTCTGATTTTCGGGCCTTGGTTTGTTTTGTTTTTGTCTCCGGCATTTTTCATTATTTGGGACTACATTGGTGAAAAATACGGCAAAAAACAATATCTGCTGAATGTCTGTTGGTTGATTTTGTGTTGTACCTTTGCTTATTTTGCGTTTTGTTTTCCGAATGTTTTGATAAAAATCGGTAAACTTCCTGCCATAAGTGAAGTATCTCTCCAGTTGTATTACTTGGCGATTTTCTTCGTAACATTGTTTTTGTTATGTTGGCTTTGTCGCATGGTTGATTATTACAAACACCTTTTGGAATATCTCA
>OMQE01000120.1 GCA_900313155.1 uncultured Rhodospirillaceae bacterium
AACATATTGAACAACTTCAAAGCATCAGCTGCATAAGAGCTTTCTGCGGCAGCAACTTCTAATGCCTGTCTTTGCACCAAATTTTGCGGATGGTCCATTTCCAACGCTACATCATTCATAATTTTGGCGGCATTAACCAAATGCTTCAGCGCTTTTTTATCTCCCTCGGAAAGACTTTGATATGCCGCACTTTCTTCGTCAATCAAAACCACTTTGCGCACTTCTTCGGTAACGCGGTGATGCAAATCTTCTTCTGCAATATTAATTTTAAAACCGTTAATTTTCATTATTTATCTCCACTGCTTTAAATTTGTAATATTTAAATTCTGCCTCGTTTGCCGCCGACGGAATACCCGCTTTAAGCCTTAAAAGAGTAACCGTTTGCGCCCAATCTGGCGTTCGCTCATTTGGTAAAACCAATGCTTTATAACTGTCATAAGTTAAATAAACGCCATCGTCGATATCTAAATCAGCCACTTGCGGCAATATATCTTCCTTATCTGTTAAAAGGTAAAGCTTGGCACCGGCTTCTTCAATATTTTTATGCACAAATCGTTGAGCCATACGCACCAGCGCCACCACAATACCGGAATTATCAACCACTTTTTCAAAAGTATCGGTCTTGGCATAAAGCGTACCACGGTCATAAAGACGATATGTGTCATCACTTTTGAGCGGCCACATTGGCGGTAAATTTTGTTCAGCGCGTGTCATATTGACCATAAACCAATGCCACAAAAGCATGCCATAACGACGCTCATATTGTTCAAGATTATGTTTTTGCTTTTCCAGTAGCGGCTGTTCTTGCGTGTTTTGTAAAGAAAACAATGTGATATAATCTTTATCCACCGCCTGAGCCAACTGTGTGTCTATCACGTCAAAAACATTCATATTGTAATGATATTTTTGCGCCCAATAAACAGCTTCCTCACCCAAAAAATCGGGGGTTTTAAGACTTAAATCAGTCAGCACCACAACCAAACCGCCCTCCTGCTCAAAATAGGACTCAATTTGTTTCTCGTCAGATGTATCTTCAGCACTAAGTACATAGAGCGATACCGATTGCGGGTGCATAACCGTTTCCAAAAGAGCGCGATGCTTGTCGGCATGGCTTTCTTTGTCATAGACCAATGCAATATTGTCTATTTGATTATGTTTGGCAATTTCCGAATACAGCTTTTCCACCATAGCAACCGAATCTTTGTTTAAAAGCTTGGGCACAGCCACCATTTTAACATTCTCTCGGCGATAGTTGGCCGAATGGTCAAAATAGGTTGAAACATTTTTTTGATGCGTGTTTTTACCGGCGTAAAAAATTGCCGCCATCACCGGATTGATTTGCGTTTTTTCTTCGCGCACACGCCCATAATCAACTGCTTTTTCATAATTAGCGTAAATATTATTTTGCAATCGCTGCACATTTTCCCAAGTAATAACAGATAAGAGCAGCGCCACAGCCATCCAAAAACAAATTTTTCCCCAAGCAATGTTTGTTTTGCGCGGCACGGTTTTTTCTCCCTATATTTCAACGCCGAATTTTTTCATATTAGTCAGCGCCAAATTGATGGTTCCGTCTTCCAAAGCCTCGACAATCGGTTCATCTAAAACCGCCACCACCGGTTTTTTTTCGGTATTGATTTTGTAGTATTGCTCACCGTCTTCATATTCGGTCCAATAACGAATATCGCCGTTATTATAAAAATTAGCCTGCATATTGGCATCGACTTTATCAAGTGCCGTAATCAGCTTGGCTTCAGGCGTTTGTTTTTTTTCATATTCTGCATACAAATTCCAAATTTTGCTACGCATCGGCTCATCAAGAAGCTTACAATATCGCTCCATTGCCGCCCTTTCTTCAGCATCTTTTTTGGCTTTTATCTCCGGATGAGCACGTTGCATAGCCTTCGGATAATCACCGGTTTCTGCCTCGGCAATATCATGCACCAACGCCATCTCCAATAAACGAGCATAATCATATTCATGTTTTAAATACGGCTTAATCAACATCACCATAAACGCCAACTTAAAACTATGTGACGAATCTGTTTCCACCGTACCATCAGATAAAAGCGTGGCGCGCTTGACCAAACAAACTTTGTCCAAAACGCGCATAAAATCAAAAATTTGCTCAACCTTATTTTGCATTTTTACCTATAAATTTTTTGCCGCCCAAATACGGTTGTAATTTTGCCGGAATTCGCACAGTGCCATCGGCTTGCTGGTGGTTTTCAATAAACGGCACCAAAGCACGCGGCGTAGCAATACCCGTATTGTTCAAAGTGTGGCAATATTGAACTTTACCGTCGTTGGCACGATAGCGCAAATTGGTGCGACGTGCTTGCCAATCGGTAATATTGGAGCAAGAGTGTGTTTCTCGATAGCAATTTTGTGACGGAACCCATGCCTCCAAATCATACTGACGATATTTTGGCGCGCCCATATCTCCGGTGCAAACTTCCAAAACCTGATACGGCAATTCCAAATCTTGCAAAACTTCTTCTGAAATTTCGAGCAATTTTTGGTGCCATTTTTCGCTTTCATTTACGTCATTTTTGCAAATAACAAACTGCTCGGTTTTGAAGAATTGGTGCACGCGCACAAGACCTCGCGTATCTTTACCGGCGGCACCGGCTTCGCGGCGAAAACACGGCGAAAAACCGGCATACAAAATCGGCAATTCATTTTCTGTCAGCATTTCATCAGCCCGAAGCGAGTTTAAAATCAGTTCGGCTGTGCCCGACAAGTATAAATCATCTGCCGGCATATAATAAATTTCATCACGAGCAAACGGCAAATAGCCTTGATTATATAGCGGTTTTTCTTTTGAAATAGCCGGAACCGTAATCAGCGTAAAGCCGTGAGCACGAAGTTTATCCATTACCAACATATGTATTGC